>QKHF01000306.1 GCA_003250135.1 Paracoccaceae bacterium
TTCGACCTGCACGCGGCGCCGGGACGCGAATACTGGGTGGAGTATCGCGATATCGAGGAGGGAAAGGGCTACACCTGCTTCAACAGGCCCTTCATCCGGGACGCGCAAGGACGGCCATTGGACGAGGAATGGGGGCGAAGGCTCTGAGCCTCGCAACGGGAGCGGCGGTGCAGCGTCAGTGCGGCGACGGGACGGCGCCGGCCGCCCGCTGGACCCTGATCGCCTCCAGCGTCGCATAGACCGTGCCGACCCGCTCGGGGCTCGGCGGGTGCGTGCCCCAGAACGACAGCGACCCGTCCGCGTTCTCCGCCTCGGCCCGGCGGGCGAACACCCGCACCCCGAGCGCCGGATCGTACCCGGCCCGCTCGGCGATATAGGCGCCGATCATGTCGGCCTCCAATTCGTAGGTCTGGCTGAACGACATCCGGCCCATGGCGTCGCCGAAATCCATCGCAGCGCCCATCGCGTTGGGATCGAGGCCGGTCGCCGTGCCGACCAGCACCGTCATCAACACCGAGCCCGCCATCGCCTGCTGCTGCTGCTTGGCGATATGGCCGCCGATCAGGTGGCCGACCTCATGCCCGAAAACGAAGGCCAGTTCGTCCTGATTCTTCGCCTGGGCGATGAACGGCAGGTTGAACATCACCATCGGGCGTCCGTCCTCGTAGAACTGGAAGGCGTTCGGATGCGCGTCGATGTCGTCGTCGATCAGGACCGTCACGTCGCAGTCGACGCCGCCCTCGCCGGCCGTCTGCTCGGCGCAGAACTCTTCGGCGACCGGCTCCACCCGCTCCACGACCTCGATGAAGTTCGTCAGGATGATTTCCGGGTCGCGGGTCAGGATCTCTTCGAGATCGTCCTTCGCGCCCTCGTCCGCCAGCACCTGCTCGGCGTCCTGCAGGTCTTGGGCCGTCAACGCCGGCACGTCGTATTTCGCGCCGCAGGCGGACAGGAAAACGGCTAAGACAACAAATGAGAAGCCACGCATTTCACGCTCTAACCCCTAAAAGAATCACAAGCGACGATAGCATCGCCGAGGGGCGCCATCCACCGCCGCGCGCAAAGCGGACTACGCCGCGCCCTCCTTCAGCGCCTTGATCGCCTTCGCCAGAAGCTTTTTCGCCTCGCTCAGGGGAACCTGGCCCAGCAGCTTCTCCAGCGCCTTGATCCGCCCGCTCTGACTGACGGCGATGGTCGCCAGCGCCTGCGAGGCCGGGTCGCGCATGGTCTTCGCTTTCAGCTTGTCGAAATCCGACGAGATCTGCTGCTTCGCCTTGTCGGACTGCCCGGCCAGTTGCTTGATCGTCTTCTCATGCTCAGCGATGCGGTCGCGCGCGCCCAGGATCGCCTCGGCGTTCTTGCGGATCGGCGCGACCCTGGCCAGACCGTCGCGCAACCGCTCCACCTGTCCCTTCTGCTCCCGGGCCAGCTTCTCCACCTTGGCCAGAAGGGCGTTGATCTCATCCTGCTTCCTGTGGATACGCTTCTGCTCCCGCTCGCGCCGCTTGATGATCGCCCGGCTTTCGCGCATGGCGTATTTCAGCATCTCTCCCATCTTGTCGCTCAGCGACGAGAGCTGCTTCTGCGCGCCCGCGTAGTCCTTGGTTTTGAATATCTGGTCGTATTTGCCGAACATGGTCTTCAGCGCCCGGCGATCCGCGGGCGGAATGTGCTTCTGCACCTTCTTGAACTGCGCCTCGGCCTCTTTGAGCATGCGCTCGACCTCAAGCCGGTGGCTCTGCTCCTCCTCCTCCGCAATGCCGGTGACGTCGGCGATGAGTTCGGGCTTGAAACCCGTCCCGCGCAGCGCGCTTTTCAGCTTGGCTTCGGGTGAGCGTCCGCGCTTCGGAATGACTCGCAACTCCCCGCCGCGCACGCTGCAATGGCCTTGCGCCAGATCGCCCGGCAACTGTTTCAGCTGAGTCAGAAAGCGGGACGAGACCTTGCCGAGGATCAACACCGGGTCGGCGTTCTTGCCATCGAAGCGAAACTTTTCGCAGAAGTAGAAATCCGTCGCCTCGCCGCTGCTGCGCAGCCCGGTCAGCTCCTCCTTTAGGATGGCGATATAGGACTCCCGGCAGTCGAGATCGCCCAGATTGTCAAACGGCATCGGAGCCCCAGCACTCATACGCGGGCGCGACGCGCGCCCATGCGTCGAATCCTAGGCCAAACTGTCGAAATCGCGAAAGGAAGAATGCAGACTCGACCGCATGCGCTCTTTATGACCAGACGATCATGCGAGTCGTGTTCGGGCGGGTCGCGGAATACTGGCGGAAGCGGAGCGGTCTATGGGCATCGGAGAACGCGGCGAGGACGACAAGGCGCTCAGAGCGGCCAGACGCGCCATCGCCTTGGTGCGCGACGCAGCGGACGCGCATTTTTCCGTGCGCCTCTGGGACGGCTCGCTCGAACCGCTCGGCCGCGACGTCACGCCGGGTCTGGCGCTGGTCATCGCCTCGCCGGGCGTCCTGCCCTCGCTGCTGCGCTGGCCGTCGCTCGATCGGGTGATCCGCCACTATGCGCACGGCCGGATCGACATCGAGGGCGGCACGATATTGGATATCGCCGCCCCCTTCGCGCTCGACAAGGACCACCGCCGTCGTCTGCGCAAGATCGACAAGATGGCGCTCGCCAGAACCTTGCTGCCGCTTGCGCTGTCTCCGGCGGATTCGCCGGACGCCAGCCGCGCGTTTGAAGGCGCGGCCGGAGGCGAGAACCGCAAGAGCGGCGACAACCGGCGCTTCATCAACTTTCACTACGACGTCGGCAACGATTTCTATCAGCTCTTCCTCGATCCCGAGATGCAGTATTCCTGCGCGCATTTCCCAAGCTGGGACGCGAGCCTCGAGGAGGCGCAGCGCTACAAGCTGGACATGATCTGCCGGAAACTCCGGCTGAAGCCGGGTGAGCGGTTTCTCGATATCGGCTGCGGCTGGGGCGGGCTGATCTGCCACGCGGTCAAGACCTATGGCGTCACCGCGCATGGCGTGACGCTTTCGACCGAGCAACTCGCCTTCGCGCAAGAAAAGGCCGAGCGGCTCGGCATCGCCGACCGCGTCACGCTGGAGCTGAGGGATTATCGCGAACTGACCGGGACCTTCGACAAGATCGCCTCGGTGGGAATGTACGAGCATATCGGCCTCGCCAACATTCCCGCCTATTTCGACCATGTGCGCGGGCTGCTCGCCGAAGACGGCCTGTTCTTGAACCACGCTATCTCCAGCCGGGCCAAGCGGCGAAAACGCCGAATAAAACGCGCCGAACTCCGCGCCATCCAGCGCTACATTTTCCCGGGCGGCGAATTGGACGATATCGGCCATTCGGTCGCCGAAATGGAGCGCGCGAGATTCGAAGTGCATGATGTGGAGGCGCTGCGCCCGCACTACGCCCGCACGACGCAGATCTGGTGCGAGCGACTTACGGAACGGCGCGAAGAGGCGGAGGCGCTGGTCGGGCCGGAGACCTACCGGATCTGGGTCGCCTATCTCGCTGGCGTTTCGTTGGGATTCCAGCGCGGCTCATTGCGACTGTTTCAGACGCTGGCGGGCAAGTCGGCGAAAGGCGCGCCGCCCGTGCCGCCGACACGGGCCGATATCTACGCCGATTAGGCGGCGCGACCGCGCTTGTAGAGCGCCTGATTGTTTTGGGCGGCCTTCAGCCAGTGCGCTTCCGGCTGCCGGGCGGCCATCGCGTCGTCGATCTCCACCTCGTCGAAGCCACAGCCCCGCGCGAAGGCGTACTGGTCCGAGATCAGCGGCCCCTTGGCGCGCAGCGCGCCCTTGAAGCCCAGCGCGCGCAGGCGGCGGCCCAGGCTGAAGCCGCGCCCGTCGGCGAAGCTGGGGAACTCGACCGCGATCAGCGCGATGCGGCCGAAGGCCGGCGCGAGCGCCTCGGCCGACGCGTCATTCGGCAGCAACACCGCAAGCTCCGAAGCCTCCGACGCGAGCGCGTCTTCGGGCGTCAGATAAGCGCGCTCGGCCTCGGCCCGGAAACCGTTGTCGTCGATAATGGGCATGCTCGCTCCTCAGGCCGCGTCGAAGGCGGCGGGCACGGGGCCGCGCACCACCTTGCCGTTCACGAAATGGATGCCGCACTCGGTCTTGTCCGAACCGCGCCAGCGGCCGGCGCGCGGGTCCTCGCCCGGCTTCACCGGCGTGGTGCAGGGCGCGCAGCCGATCGACGGGAAGCCCTGCGCGACCAGAGGATGCGGCGGCAGGTCGTGATCGGCCATGTAGGTCTTCACCGAGTCGCTGTTCCAATAAGCCAGCGGATTGATTTTGATCCGCCCGTCCTCATCCGTCTCGAACACGCGCAGGCCCTGCCGCACCAGCGACTGCGACCGCTTGCGGCCGGTGATCCAGGCGTCGAAACCCTCCAGCGCCTCCTTCAGCGGCAGCACCTTGCGGATGTGGCAGCAGCGGTCGTGATCGAGACGGTGCAGATCGCCCGCCGGGTCCTGCGCCGCGAGGTCGGCCTCGGCCGGGCGCAGCACCTGAATGTTGGTCAGGCCCAGCTGTTCGGAGAGGTTCTGCTGATACTCGAGCGTCTCGGCGAACAGCTTGCCGGAATCGCCAAAGAGGACCGGCGTCGCCGGGTCGATCTCTGAGATCATGTGCAGAAGCACCGCCGATTCCGCCCCGAAAGAGGAAACCAGCGCGATCCGACCGGCGAAATCGCTGGTCAGCGCCTCTTCCAGCACATCACGCGGGCAGCGCTCCGCGTAGAGCCGGTTCAGCTCCTCGGCGCGCGCTTCCGGGCTCAGGCCGCGGAACGGCGCGCCGGTAATGACGTTTTCACCCTTATCAAGCGGCATGACGGGCCTCGCTGGGGTAAAGCGCCTCCTTGAACGGCTCGGCGCCGATGCGGCGATAGGTCTGAAGGAAGGTCTCCTCCCGGTTCAGACGTTCCGCCTTGTACGTCTCCACGATCCGCTCGATCGCGGGCACGACCTCTTCGGCCGGAAAGCCGGGGCCCATGCGCTCGCCGATCGCGGCGGTCTCGGTCGCGTCGCCGCCCAGCGTGATCTGGTAGTTCTCGATCCCGCCCTTATCGAGGCCCAGGATGCCGATATGGCCAACATGGTGATGGCCGCAGGCGTTGATGCAGCCCGAGATCTTGATCTTCATCTCACCAATGTCGCGCGCGACGACGGGGTCGGCGAAATGCCGGGCGATGTCCTGCGCGACCGGGATCGAGCGCGCCGTCGCCAGCGCGCAATAGTCCAGCCCCGGGCAGGCGATCATGTCCGAGATCAGGCCGATATTGGCGGTGCCCAGCCCGGCCGCGTCCAGCGCCTGGTAGACCTCGTGCAGCTGGTCCTTCCTGAGATGCGGCAGGACGATGTTCTGCTCATGGGTCACGCGCAGCTCATCGAAGCTGTAGCGCTCGGCCAGATCGGCCATCACCCGCATCTGCTCCGAAGTCGCGTCCCCAGGCGCCTCGCCTATCGCCTTCAGCGAGATGGTCGCGATGGCGTATCCCGGCTCGCGGTGATCCACGACATTGGTGTCGACCCACGCGGCGAAGCGCGGGTCGGCGGCCTTGGCGGCCTCCAGCGCGGCGTCCGCGCCCTCGACGGTCTCGAAGGCGGGCGGGGCGAAATAGGCCTCGATGCGGGCGATCTCCTCGGCCGAAGGCGCGAAGGTCGGCGCGTCCATCGCCTCGAACTCCGCCTCGATCATCGCGCGCAGCTCCTCAAGCCCGGTCTCGTGGACCAGGATCTTGATGCGGGCTTTGTACTTGTTGTCCCGACGGCCGTGCAGGTTGTAGACGCGCAGGATCGCCTCCAGATAGCGCAGCAGCTGATCCTTCGGCAGGAACTCGCGCACCACCTTGCCGATCATCGGGGTGCGGCCCAGGCCGCCGCCCACGATCACCTCATAGCCGGGCGCGCCCGCGTCGTCGCGGACCATGCGCAGACCGATATCGTGCGCCTTCACCGCCGCCCGGTCGTTGGGCGAGCCGGTGACCGCGATCTTGAACTTGCGCGGCAGGAAGGCGAATTCCGGGTGGTTGGTCGACCACTGGCGCACCAGTTCGCAGGTCGGACGCGGGTCCTCGATCTCATCCGAGGCGGCGCCGGCGAACTGGTCCGAGGTGACGTTGCGGATGCAGTTGCCCGAGGTCTGGATCGCGTGCATCTCCACATCCGCCAGCGCGTCGAGGATATCCGGCACGTCCTTCAGCTTCGGCCAGTTGAACTGGATGTTCTGGCGCGTGGTGAAGTGGCCGTAGCCCTTGTCCCACGTGTCCGCGATCAGCGCGAACTGGCGCATCTGCCGGCTGGAAAGCGTGCCATAGGGCACCGCGATGCGCAGCATGTAGGCGTGGAGCTGCAGGTAGAGGCCGTTCTGCAGACGGAGGGGGCGGAATTCCTCCTCCGTCAGCGCGCCTGTCACGCGGCGCGCCACCTGGTCGCGGAAGGTCGCGACGCGGGCGCGGACGAAGTCATGGTCGAATTCGTCATAGCGATACATGACGGGACTCTTTCCTGGTGCTGGGGGCGTTGTCGCGCCGTGGCCGGGCTCAGGCGGCGACTTTGGCGATGGGCGCGACAGCCTCGGCCTGACGGCCAAGGTCGGGGCGGTTCGACGGGCCGAGCGTGCGGCGGTGCTCACGGTAATGCAGCGGCTGCGGCACGCCGTCCGCGCCGATCGCGACATCCGCCAGATAAGCGCCGACGATGGTGCTCTGCTGCGCTTCGCCGCGCGCGAGGATCGCGTCGGCGTCCTCTTTCGAATGGGCCACCGCCGCATCCGAGAGGTTGCGCGACCAGAAGCCGCCGGCGGTGAAATAGACGACATCGCCCTCGAACAGGTCGTTCGCCGTCACGATCTGGGTTTTGAACGCTTTCGCCATGGTCTCTCTCCGCTGACGCCCTGATTCTGGACAGGGCGATCCGAAACTTTCCTCGCAGAAAGATAGAATTTTATCCCGGTTTGTGGTAGCCATGGATGTAGTTTAAGGAAAATCATCCCATATTGACCCCGCTCTGGGAGAGGAGTTTCACAAATCCCATGGCTCGCAGAACCGAAAACGCGCTGGACGCGCTAGACAGGAAGATCCTCGCTGCGTTGCAACAAGACGCGACCCGTCCGCTGGAGGATCTGGCCAGTCTCGTGGGGTCTTCGAAGACCCCTGTCTGGAACAGAATCAAGCGAATGCGCGACTCAGGGATCATCAAGAAGCAGGTGGCGATTCTCGATCCTGAAGCGGTCGGCGCAGGCGTCTGCTTCCACATGCTGATCCGCACGTCGGAGCATGAGGCCGGCTGGCTGGAGACGTTCATGGAGGCGATACAGGACCAGCCCGAGATCGTCGCCGCGCACCGGCTGGCGGGCGATATCGACTATATCCTGACGGTCCGGGTGCCGGACGTGCAGGCCTTTGACGGGTTCTACCGACGCCTGATCTCAAAGGTGAAGATCTTCAACGTCACCTCGCTTCTGTCGATGGAGGAGATCAAGTCCACCTCCGAACTGCCGATCCAGCAGCCGGACGAGGACTAAGAGGCGCAACTTCTCCTGTGCCATGGCGCGCGCGTCCGGGCTATGCTTCCCCCAAAATGCCGGGAGGAAGCCAACCATGCCCAACAAGATCATCGACGCCAAGGCCGCCGCCGCGCTGGTGCATGACGGCGATGCGATCACCACGTCAGGTTTCGTCGGCATCGGCGTGCCCGACGCGCTGCTGGCGGCTATCGAGGACCGGTTTCTGGAAACCGGCGCGCCCAGCGGCCTGACGCTGCTGTTCGCCGCCGGACAGGGCGACGGCAAGACCCGCGGCCTTAACCGGCTGGGCGACGCGGGCCTCTTGAAGCGCGTCGTCGGCGGGCATTGGGGGCTGATCCCGCGGGTCGCGGCGCTGGCGATCCAGAACGAGATCGAGGCCTACAACCTGCCGCAGGGCGTGATCAGTCAGCTTTACCGCGACATCGCCGCGAAAAAGCCCGCGCATCTGTCGCGCGTGGGGCTGGAGACCTTCGTCGACCCGCGCCTCGATGGCGGCAAGCTGAACGCGCGCACCACCGACGACCTCGTCACCCTGACCGAGATCGACGGCGAGACCTATCTGCAATACCGCACCTTCCCGCTGGATGTCGGCCTGCTGCGCGGCACCACCGCGGACGAACGCGGCAATGTCACCATGGAGCGCGAGGCGCTGGTGCTCGACAACCTGGCGCAGGCGATGGCGGTGAAGAACTCGGGCGGCGTCGTCATCGTGCAGGTGGAGCGGATCGCCAAGGCGGGCTCGCTGGACCCGCGCGCGGTGGTGCTGCCCGCGGCGCTGGTCGACGCGGTGGTTCTGGCCCCGCCGGAGCTGCACGAACAGACCTACGCCACGCAGTACTCCCCCGCCTTCGCGCAGCGCATCCGCGCGCCGGAGGGGGCGCTGCCGCCCATGAAGCTGGGGCCCCGCAAGGTGATCGCGCGCCGCGCCGCGTTCGAACTGCCGGTGAACGGCGTGGTGAACCTTGGCATCGGCATGCCCGAGGGGGTCGCGGATGTGGCGGGCGAGGAAGGGCTGCTGGACCATGTCACCCTGACGGCGGAGCCGGGGGTAATCGGCGGCCAGCCCGCCTCTGGCCTCGATTTCGGGGCGGCGGTCAACACCGACGCCATCATCCCGCAGAACGCGCAATTCGACTTCTACGACGGCGGCGGGCTGGACCTCTCCTGCCTGGGACTCGCCGAGGCGGATGCGGTGGGGAACGTCAATGTCTCGAAATTCGGACCGCGGCTGGCGGGTGCCGGCGGGTTCATCAATATCAGCCAGAACGCAAGGCGGCTGGTCTTCACCGGCACCTTCTCGGCGGGCGGATTCAAGGCGGAGATCGCCGACGGCGCGCTCAACATCGTCTCCGAAGGGGCGGCGTGCAAATTCGTCGACGGCGTCGGCCATGTCACCTTCTCGGGCGCGCGCGCGGCGCGGCTGGGCCAGCCGGTGCTCTATGTCACCGAGCGCTGTGTGTTCGAGTTGCGCGAAGGCGGGCTGGCGCTGACCGAGATCGCCCCTGGCGTCGACCTGGAGCGCGACGTCCTGAGCCTGATGGCCTTCCGGCCGATTGTGGATGAGGTCGCGCTGATGGACCCGCGCATCTTCCGGCCCGAGCCGATGGGGCTGCGCATCGATCTTCTGCATCTCGACCTCGCCGACCGCATCGCGTTGGGGCCGGACGGGCGCGCGCTCTACCTGAATTTCGAGAAGCTGCGCGTCCGCACGCTGGACGAGGTGGAGAAGATCCGGGCGCAGGTGGAGAAGGTCTGCGCCCCGCTCGGCCACCGGGTCGACGTCATCGTGAATTACGACGGCGCCCGGATCGAGGAGGAGGTGGAGGCCGATTACGCCGCCATGGTCGCCGACCTCACCGAGCGGTTCTATGACCGGGTGACGCGCTATTCCGGCAGCGCCTTCATGCGCATGAAGCTGGGCAAGACGCTGGGCCGCGGGCGGCCCGACCACGTGTTCGAAACGCAAGAGGAGGCGAAGCGCTTTCTCGGTCAGACGCAGGGCAGGACGTAACAGCGGAGCCCAGCGCGTGGAGCTTCAGTTGCCATAGACCGGCGGAGCGTCGCAGGCGTTGCTCGCAAGCTCCAGCTCGATGGTCGAGTGCTCGATCCCGTGCCGCTCCTGTAGCACACGCTTGATCGAGGCCTTGATCCCGTCGGCGCGCGCCCAGTCGCCGGAGTCGACGACCACATGCGCGTCGATGGAGCTGTGGCGCTCGTCCATTTGCCAGAAGCGGGAATTGTGGACGCCCGCCACGCCATCCACCTCGCGGATCGTCTGCAGAACGGCGTCGGTGTCGATCCCTGGCGGGCTGCCCAGCATCAGGATGCGGATCACATGGCCCGCCTCGCCAAAGGACATCCACAGAATGTAGGCCGCGATGCCCAGCGTCACGATCGGGTCGACCAGCCGCCAGTCGAACAGGATGATCAGCGACCCCGCGACGATCACCGCGACCGAGCCCAGCGCGTCGGCGAGGTTGTGGAGGAACGCGGCGCGGATGTTCACGCTGGTCTTGGACATCGCGTAGGTCAGCGCCGCCGTGGCCGCGTCAATGGCGAGCGCGACCCCGGCGATGATCACCACCAGCCAGCCGTCCACGCCTTGCGGCTCAATGAACCGCAGGATCGCCTCGTACCCGAGATAGAGGCCCAGCACGATCAGCGTGGTGTAGTTGACCAGCGCTGCGACGATCTCCGCCCGCGCGTAGCCGAAGGTCATCTCCGCGTCGGCGGGCCGCCGCGCGATCTTGCGCGCACAGAGGGCGATGATCAGCGCGATGGCGTCGGAGAAGTTATGCAGGGCGTCCGCAATCAGGGCGAGGCTGCCCGACAGGATTCCGCCGACGACCTGAGCGAGCGTCAGCGCCATGTTGATGGCCACCGCCGCCGTGACGCGGGCGTCCCCCGCCTCCGCGTCGCCATGGTGGTGATGGCCGTGATGCATGCTGTCGTCCGTCTCGAAACGCGAGCCTCGGAGACAGGTTATGAGCAACGGCCGCGCGAAGTCGAGCGCCGGCCATCCGGCGTTATCGGATCTGGCCGGCTACTCTAGCGGGGATTGTCGTTCCACATGTCGTGGGACATCCGCCAGACGCCGTCGTCGCCCCGGCTCCACACGACGAGGGTGCGGCCGCTCAGCAGGGCGTCTTCGCCGCCGTCGCTTTTCGGGTGCTTCACTTCCCAGGTTCCGACCTCGATCGCCACATCCCCTGCGACCTGCGCCTCTGCAAGCTCAAGGTTCAGAGAATGGGCGCCGCCGTCCCACACCGCCTGCCAGAACGCGACGATGGAGTCGCGACCTTCGACCGTGGGCCGGTTCGGCGGATAGATTCGGGCGTTTTCCGTATAGAGGTCGGCGGTCCGCTCGCCGTCTTGCGCATTGAACGCGTCTTCCCAGGCCTGTTGCGCGCCGGCGATGTCGGCGGGCGCGTCGACATGCGCGCAGTTCGCGAGGAGCATCGAGAGGAACGCGGCGGTCGTGACGGATTTGACTGAAATCATGCTGCCAACCTTTGCTGTGCTTCGAAGACCGAACCGGGCTTCGTTGGTGAGGCCGAGCCCCGGCGCGGACGTTTGAACTCCGGAGGGCGGTTGGCCGTAAGTGACTAACAGCTTAGGAAAATCTCGCAGGCCGCGGGAATTCGACTTTGGTCGCATGTCGCCAGACTGCGACCCCGTCGGCCCAAGCCTCAGCGCCCGAAGCTCTTGCCCATTGCGCGCTCATAGACCTTGAGCGTCGCCTCCTGCATCTGCCGGACGGTGTAGCGGGCGTTGACCCGCGCCCGGCCCGCCATCCCCATATGCGCCCGCTGCGAGGGGTCGAGGTCCAGCGCCTTGCCGATGGCCTCGGCCAGAGCCGCGGCGTCGCCGGGCGCATAGAGCCAGCCGGTCTCGCCGTCCGCGACCGTCTCGCACGACCCGCCATGCGCCGTCGCCACCACCGGGCGGCCCATCGCCTGCGCCTCCACCGCGACGCGGCCGAACGCCTCCGGCTCGATGGAGGTGGAAAGCACCAGCGCCGAGATCAGATAGGCCGCCGCCATGTCGTCGCAGCGCCCGACCAGCTTGACGCATTCCAGCACCTTGGCGTCGCGCATCTGGCCGATCAGCTTGTCCTGAAACCCGGACCCGCCGTCGTCGCCCACGATGATCATCTGAAACGCATCGGCCCCGCGCTGAGCTTTCAGGATCGCCGCCGCGGCGATCGCATGCTCCTGCCCTTTCCACCGCGTCAGGCGGCCGGGCAGCAGTACGACGGGACGGGAATCATCGCCCACGCCCCAGGCTTCGGCGAGGCTGACGACGCGCTGCTCGCTGACCGCATCCTCGCTGAACTGCGTGGTGTCGGCGCCGCGCGGGATGATGACCATCCGCTCCTCGGGCACGCCGTGGCGCACGCGCACGATCTCCGCCACGTGATCCGAGATCGCGATCACCGGGACGCCCTTGGCCATCACCGAGTTGTAGAGGCGCTTGCCGGGGAAATCCTCGTTATAGACCCCGTGATAGGTGGTCACGAAGGGAACGCCGGCGCGCTTGGCGGCCAGATACGCCGACCAGGCGGGCGCCCGGCTGCGCGCATGCACGAGATCGACGCCGAGTTCCGCGATCACCCGCTCCAGCTTCGCGGCGTTGCGCCAGATCACCCAGGGCTTCTTGCTGGCCATCGGCAGGCGAACCAGTTCTCCGCCGACCGCGGCGAGACGCCGCTCCAGCCGCCCGCCTTCCGAGGCGACCAGCGCCCGTCCGCCCGCCCGGACGATAGCGTCGGCCATCTCGATGGCGCCGCGCTCCACCCCGCCCAGATTCATCTGCGGAACGACCTGAAGGATGGTCGCGGTCGGGCGCCGGGGCGCCGGCTTTACCCCGCCAGCCGCTGTCATGGGCGCATCCGTGTTGCGCCCGGCCCCAGCCGCGCTAGGGTCATGCGTATTCCCGTTATCGGACTGAGGCCTTTCTGACATGACGCTCGACGCCGCCCCCGCTGCGACCCAGAATTCCCCCGCGCCATCCGAGCTTGCGCTGCCGGATGGCCGAAAACTCGCCTATCACAGAACCGAAGGCCGCGGCGAGGGCGCGAATGCGCCCGGTGTGGTTTTTCTGGGCGGATTCCGGTCCGACATGGACGGGACCAAGGCGCTGGCGCTGGAGGCCTGGGCGAAGGAAGCGGGGCGAACCTTCCTGCGCTTCGACTACACCGGGCACGGGAAAAGCTCCGGCGAGTTTCTGGACGGAAGCATCGGAGACTGGGCGCGCGACGCGATGGACGCCGTCGGCCTGTTGACCGAGGGCAGGCATATTCTCGTCGGATCGTCGATGGGCGGGTGGATTTCGCTGCTGCTGGCCAGGCGCATGCCGGAAAAGGTCGCCGCCCTGATCGGCATCGCCGCAGCCCCCGACTTTACCGAGGATTCCATGTGGGCGGATTTCTCCGAGGCCCAGCGCACCGAATTGATCGAGCGAGGCCGGGTGGAGACGCCCTCGGACTATTCCGACGAGCCTTACGTCATCACCCGCCGCCTGATCGAGGACGGGCGCGAGAACCTCGTCCTGCGCGATCCGCTGCCCCTGCCTTTCCCGGTGCGCCTGTTGCAGGGAACCGACGATACGGACGTGCCGCAGGAGGTCGCGCTGCGCCTGCTCGCGCATCTCGACAGCCCCGATGCGCGGCTGGCTCTGGTCAAGGGCGCGGATCATCGCTTTTCGGAGCCACGCGAGCTTCAGATCATCACCTCCACCATCGAGGAAGTGACCGCCGCCCTGATCTGAGTCTATAGTCGCGCTCTAACGACCTGAGCCGGATGGGCAAATCCGGCCTGCCTACCAGACGGGGACGGACCGCATGGCCGACGGCGCGATCATCATCACCCTGCCCGCCGACATGGACCCGGCGACCCGCGACGACGTGCTGGAGGCGCTGGACCTCTCGGGCGCCGACCTCGACATCCAGACAGCCGCCGGGGCGTCGGACGCCAACGTGGCCGACCAGATCGAAACCCAGCTGCAGAGCGTCGCCGCAGCCGCCGAAAATCTTCCGCGCATGCTGGGCGAGTGGTGGGGGCAACTGGCCGCCGCCAATGACGGCTCGCCGCTTCTGGGCCTCGCCCTGGTCGCGCTGGTGCTGTTGGGCGCCTACGCGCTGGAGCGGGTGGTCATGGCCGTCGCCGGGCGCTGGTTTAAGCCTGACGCCGCGCCTGATGCGGCGTTCTCGGTCCGGCTGCGGGGCGCGCTGAAATGGCTCGCGGGCCGCGCCCTGTCGCTGTTCCTGTTCTATGTCTTCGCCCGTACGGGCGGGCACGCCTTCCTGCCCCACTCCCCAGCCATGGCGCTGCCGATGGGAGCCGTGGGCTGGGCCATCTTTCAGGCGCGCGTATTCTGGAACGTGTTCGAGTTTCTCTCGGGCTCGCTCGACCCGCGGCGGCGGATGGTCCCGCTGTCCGAGGAGGACGGGGCCTTCATCCGCCGGGCGACCACCGCCGTTCTGACGATGGCCGCGATCGCAACCGCCGCGGCCAACTTCTTCTCGACAGCGGGCGCCGCGGGCCGCCTGCCGGTTCTTGTCATCGTGCTGATCCTGCTGATCGCCGTCTTCAGCTATTTCTTCGCCATCCGCCGCCCGGTGGCGCAGATGATCCGCGACGTGTTCCAGAACCCGGACGGCTCGATTAGCCGCGGCGTGGCGCTGTTCGCAGGCGGCTGGCACCTGCTCTATGCGCTGTTTTCGCTGCTCAACAACGGCGCGCGGATCAGCGGCTTGTTGTTTGGAACCGGCCTGTCGACAACGCAATCGACCGGCTATTCCTTCCTGATCCTGATCCTCGCCCCCTTCCTGATCGGCGCCTGCGACGCGCTCTTCGGCGAGTGGATGGCGCGCCTCAGGGCCGAGGACGCAACCGCCCGCGAGCAGGCGCGCGAGGACGCCGCCGAAGCCGCCCGCGCCGCCGCCGCCCAGCATGAAGCAGCCGTCGCGAAGGCCGAGGCCGAGGGGCTGGAGCCGCCGGCCCCGCTTGCGCCAATCACGTTCGAGTACGAGTCGGACGTCGCCGACCGCATCGGCGCCGCCGCGGCGATGAAGGCGCTCGGCCATGGCGCGATCCTGATAGGAGCGACGGCGCTGGTCCTGTTCGCCTGGGGCATCGACCCGTTCACCCGCTCCGGCGAGGGCTTCGCGGGCCGGATCATCCCGTCTCTGGTCAGCGCCATGGCGGTGATGGTCGTCGGCTGGTCGGTCTGGAAGGGCGTCGCCGCGCTGATCGACATGAAGACCCCGAAGAAGGACGCCGAGGACGAGGGCGCCGGCGGCGAGGGCATGGGCAAGCAGGGCTCCCGACTGGAGACCGTCATGCCCGTGATCCGCATGGTCGCCATGGCGGTGATCTGGACCGTCGCCATCATGACCGCGCTCTCGGCCATGGGCGTCGCCATCGGCCCGCTTCTGGCCGGCGCCGGCGTGATCGGCCTCGCCGTCGGTTTCGGCGCGCAGACGCTGGTCAAGGATGTGATCTCCGGCGCGCTCTACCTTTATGAGGACGCGTTCCGGGTGGGCGAATACATCACCGCCGGGCCGGGCAAGGGCGTGGTCGAGAAGATCACGCTTCGATCCGTGGTGCTGCGCCACCACCGCGGCCCGCTCTACACCATCCCGTTCGGCGATCTCGGCACCATCCAGAACCACAGCCGCGACTGGGTGAAGGTGAAGTTCGAACTGCACGTGCCGCACGACACCGATGTCGAGAAGGTGCGCAAGCTGATCAAGAAGGTCGGCGAGGGCATGCTGCAGAACGAGCAGTACGGCCAGTACTTCATCGAGCCGGTGAAGTCTCAGGGCGTGGTGCGGGTCGACGACCTCGGCTTCGTGATCGGCGTGAAGTTCATGTCCAAGCCCGGCGAGCAGTTCCTGATCCGCCGTGACGCCTACACCAAGATCAAGCAGGCCTTCGCCGACAACGGCATCGAGTTCTCCACCCCGAGGGTGCTGGTCGATTCCGGCGAGGGCGACGCCAAGGATGCGGCGAAAGCCGCCATCGCCTCGGCCGCAGCCGCAGCCCAGACGGCGGAGGCGCAACGCATGGCCGACGAGGGCGCCCCCGGCGGCGGCGCGGGCGGCGGGCCGGGCAGCTAGCCCTCCTCCTCCGCCAACAGCGCGGCCAGCCCGGCGCGGTAATCGGGATAGCGCAGGACGACGCCCAGTTCCCGCTTCATGCGCGCGTTCGAGACCCGCTTCGATTCCGCGTAGAAACTGCGCGCCATCGGCGACATCTCCGCCTCCTCGATCGGGATCGCGGGCGGAACCGGCAGGCCCAGCAGCTCGGCGGCATGGGCGATCACGTCCTCGGGCGGGGCCGGGTCGTCATCGCAGACATTGTAGATCGCGCCGGGGTGGGGCCGGGCGATCGAGGCTTCCAAGACAGAGGCGATGTCCTCCACATGGATGCGGCTGAACACCTGCCCTTCCTTGACGATCCGTCGCGCAGTCCCCGCCCGCACCTTGGCGAACGGGCCGCGCCCCGGCCCGTAGATGCCGGCGAGCCGAAAGATATGCAGCGGCAGGCCAGCCGTTTGCTGAAGCGCGCGCCAGTTGGCCTCGGCCGCGACCCGCATCGCACCACGCCTTGTGGCCGGGGTCAGAGGGTCATCCTCCGTCACCCAGCCGCCCTGCCGGTCGCCATAGACGCCGGTGGTGGAAAGATAACCGACCCACTCGAACCGCCCCGCGCGCGCGGCGATCAGATCGCGATAATGCGCCAGAACCGGGTCGCCTGCCGCATCCGGCGCCGCGGAGGTCAGGATATGCGTCGCCGCGTCCAGCGCAGACGCAGCGTTCTGAAGCGGCCAGAGAAGGGGCTCGACGCCGGTTGCGGCGATGGCCTCCATCTTCTCTGCGCTGCGGGTGGTTCCCAGCACCCGCCAACCCGCCGGGATCAGTCGCCGCGCCAGCGCCGCCGCCGAATAGCCATGCCCGAAACTCAAGAGAACGCCGGTCAAATCGTCCGTTCCTTCATTTTCTCGCCGCACTCGCCGCGCAAACCTGCCATCATCGTAGGAACCCAACTTAGACGGAGCCCGTCCCGATGCGAGCCCCAATCGCCGCTTTCCTGATCCTCGCCGCCACGCCCGCCGCGGCCGAGGAGGTGCGCAATTACGACGATTGCCTTGCGCTCGTCGAGACCGCGCCCGAACGCGCTCGCGAAGAGGCCGCGCGGTGGGAGCGATTTGG
This sequence comes from Paracoccaceae bacterium, assembly GCA_003250135.1. Lineage (GTDB taxonomy): Bacteria > Pseudomonadota > Alphaproteobacteria > Rhodobacterales > Rhodobacteraceae > SZUA-547. Next base: position 16,729 of record QKHF01000306.1, read on the forward strand.
CGGCGGCGACGCGGCGCTGCATTGCGAAGCGGTGGCGCTGGCCGCCATGGGCGCGACCGTCAGCGCGGCCGAGAAACTGGACGAGCTGGCCCGCCATGGCGCTCTGCCGGATGAGGCGCGCGCCGAAGTTCTGGGACAGGCGGCGGAGCTGTGGCGCGAAGCCGGCCGGCTGGACGCGGCCAACGTCTCGATCAATCAGGCGATAACCCTTGCGCCCGGCGACGCCGCGCTCCTGGAATCGCGCGCGCTTCTGGCTGCGGCGGATGAGGACTGGAACGCGGCGCTGATCGACCTCAATTCCGCCATCGCCATCGAACCGGGCGACGCCCAGCGGCTGGCGCTAAGAGCCGCGGCGCGGCGGCGGCTGGGCGATCTGGATCAGGCCAGGGCCGACGCCGAAGCCGCCATCAAGGCCGATCCCAAGCTTGCCGCGGGCTGGTTCGAACTCGGCGCGGCGCAGGCCGAATCGGGCGACAGCGTCGCCGCGCAGGAGACGTGGATGGAGGCGATCCGGCTGGACCCGGACGGCGCCACCGGCGGCATGGCGCGGATGAGCCTTGAGAAGATGGCGACCCAGTAGCGCGCCGGAAGCGCCTCAGCCCGCCTCGCGCGCGGCGGTCTCCGCCAGACCCAGCCGCCATTCCTCGGCCACGTCCGGATCGGGATCCACGACCGCCAGCGCCTTGAACTCGGCATGGGACGACAAGCGCGACAGCGCCCAGACCGCCGCCCCCCGCACCAGCGGCGAGGCGTCGTCCAGCCGCGACCGCACCGCCCAGACCTGCGACGGATCGCGGGAATTTCCCATGGCGATCAGGACGTTGCGCAAGAACCGGTCGCGCCCGATCCGCTTGATGGGAGAGCCGGTGAAGACGGTGCGAAAGCCGACCTCGTCCAGCCCGGCCAGATGGATCAGCATCGGGCGCGTCAGCTCGATCCGCGCCCAGTAGGCGCTATCCTTCGCCACCTGCGCGAACTTGTTCCACGGGCAGACGGCCAGACAATCGTCGCAGCCGTAGATGCGGTTGCCGATCAGCGGGCGCATCTGGCGCGGAATCGGCCCCTTCAGCTCGATGGTCAGGTAGGAGATGCAGCGCTCCGCATCCAGCTGGTAGGGCGCGGTGAAGGCGGCGGTCGGGCAGATGTCGAGGCACCGCCGGCAGGCGCCGCAATGGTCGGTCTCCGCCCGCGTCTTGGGCAGGTCCAGCGTCGTGAAGATCGCGCCCAGAAACAGCCAGGAGCCGAGCTTGCGGCTGACCAGATTGGTGTGCTTGCCGCGCCAGCCCAGGCCGGCCGCCTCGGCCAGCGGCTTCTCCATCACCGGGGCGGTGTCGACAAAGACCTTGATCTCGGCCTGCTCGCCGCACTTGGCGGCCTCCTCGATCAGCCAGCGGCCCAGCCGCTTCAGGCGTTTCTTGACCACGTCATGATAGTCGCGATTGCGGGCGTAGACCGAAATCGAGCCGCGCTCGGGCAGGCCCAGCAACATCAGCGGGTCTTCGGCGGGTCCGTAATTCTCCGCCAGCATGATAACGGAGCGCGCCTCGGGCCACAGCTCTCGCGGATCGGCGCGCCAGTCGAGCCGGTCCGCCATCCACGCCATGTCGCCCTGACGGCCCTCCTCGACCCAGCGGCGCAGCTTGGCGCCCGCCTCAGCCACGTCGCCCGGCGCGCAGACGCCGAAATCTGCGAAACCCTCGTCGAAGGCGCGCGCCTCAAGCGCAATCCGCAGCGCCTGCATCGGCGCGCCGTCGATCGGGTCTGGCGTGAAGACTGAGTCGGTCCGCGTCATCGGCAGACCCTAACGCAATCTCACATGCGCAAAACAGGATTTCAGAAATCGAGATCGGCGTAGGCGGCGGGCGGCGGAAAGCCCGGAAGCCGGTCCTGAAGCAAGGTTCTGAAGGCTGGACGGGATTTTACGCGCGCATACCAGTGTTTCGCGGAGTCGTTATGCTCCCATGGCACATCGCCGCAGTAGTCGAGGCAGGAGAGGTGCGCCGCCGCCGCGAAGTCGGCGATGGTCAGGTGATCGCCCGCCAGCCAGTTCCGCGTTTCGGTCAGCCAGCCGATGTAATCGAGGTGAATCTTGACGTTCCTGGAGCCGGCCTTGACCTTGGCGCTGTCGGGATAGCCGGCGCCGCGCAGGCGCTTGTTCACCCGCTCGTAGACCAAGTTGGCCGTCACTTCGTTATGGAACTTGTCGTCGAACCAGCCGACCAGCCGCCGCGCCTCGGCCCGGTCCGCCGGATCGGCCGGCAATAGCCGCGGCTCCGGCCCGGTTTCCTCCAGATACTCGAAGATCGCGCCGGAATCGGCCATCGGCCGCCCCTCTCGCCCGACATAGACCGGCACCGTGCAAGCGGGGTTGAGGCGCAGGAAATCGATAGGGCGCTCCCACACCTTTTCCTCGATCAGCGCGACCTCGATCCCCTTTTCGGCGAGGGTCAGGCGGATCTTGCGGCAAAACGGAGACAGAGGAAGGTGATAAAGGCGACGCATTTCCGGCCCGGATGGTGATTTGAAGCAGCGATTGATGCCGCTCCGCGAGTCGGTTTGCAACCTCCCATCTGAGGTTGCGGCGTCATCCAAGCTCGATCACCGTGATCTCGGGCGGAACGCCCAGCCGAACGGGCAGGATGGAACAGCCCAGCCCGCCCGAGACAATCAGGTCGCGCCCCTCCTCCCTCACATGGCCCCAGGCGAAACGGTCGCCGAAGCGGGATGGCACGACGGGGCGCCAGCCGAGAAGGTTCACTTGCCCTCCATGGGTGTGGCCGGAGAGCGTTAGCGCGAACCTCTTGGGTACGTCGGGAAAGATATCGGGCTCATGAGTCAACAATAAGGCGGGCGCATCATCGGTGAGCTTAGCCATGGTTGCAGGCAGATCGTCCACGCCACGAAACGGTCGCCCCGGAAACGCCAGCTGATCGCCCAGCCCCGCAAGCCAGAAAGCGCCGCCAGAGGGGGCGGTGAGGCGCACGGCGTCATTCTCCAGCACCGGCAGGCCGGCGCGCTCCAGCTCGCGCCGCACCAAGGGCGGCCCCTTCCCGGTCCGCTGAACCTCGGCGTCATGCCACCAGTCGTGATTTCCGAGGATGGACCAGACGCCCAGCGGCGCGCGCAACTGAGCCAGCGCCTGCGCCGCGTCGCGCATCGGCACAGGCCGGGTGGCGAAACGGTGCCCGGCCTCCAGATCGCCAAGGATCACGGTCACATCGGGCGCCAGCGCATTGGTCCGCTCGACGATCCGCTCCAGCCGGGAAAGCGGCATATGCGGCTCTCCCATATGCGGGTCGGCGAGCGCCGCGATCTTCAGCCGCAGCCCCTCGGGCCAGCCCGCGGGGCGCAGCCGGTGGGTGACCGTGCGCAGACGCCAGCCCGGCTCGATCGCCAGCGCATAGGCCCCGGTCGAAAGCCCCGCCGCCAGAAATCCCGCCAAAGATGTCAGAAAGCGCCGCCGCGTAATCATGTGGCGGGAGATAGCGCTCGATTGCGGCGAGGGTCAGGCGGCGCGCCGGGTCAGCGCAGGAAGCACGCGTCGCGACCTTCCGACGCGATGGTGCCCGCGCCGCCGTCGATCTGGCGGGCCCGGCTGCGCACGAAGCCGCTGGGACTGGACGCGCTGCGATCCTTCGGATTGGGCAGGATGGCGGCGATGCGCGCGGCCTGACCGGGCGTCAGATCCGCGGCGGAGACCCCGAACCAGTGGCGCGCGGCGGCCTCGGCCCCGAACACGCCATCGCCCATTTCGGCGACATTCAGATAGACCTCGAGGATGCGGCGCTTGCCCCAGGCGAGCTCGATGGCGCCGGCGAAGCCCGCCTCGAGCCCCTTGCGGGTCCAGCTGCGCCCGGGCCAGAGAAAGACGTTCTTCGCAGTCTGCTGGGTGATGGTCGAGGCGCCGCGCGCGGCCCCGCCCCTCAACGCCTTGCCGATCTGCTCGAAATCGAAGCCGACATGGTCGCAAAACTGGGAATCCTCCGCCGCGACGACTGCGCGGGAGAGGTTGGGCGAGATTTCGTCGAGGCTTTTCCAGTCGCGCGTCACATCGCCCAAGCGCACCCACTCGGTCAGAATGAGCCAGGTGATGGGCGGATTCACGTACCGATAGGCGAACACCAGCAGCGCCGCCAGGGCCGCCAGTCGGACCAGCCATTTTAAGATCCAGCGGATCAGGCGGCCGAAAGGGCCGCGACCGTCCTGCGCCGCCGTCCTGCGCCGACGCTTCGCCATCGCGGCCTCCCCGGTAGTCTTAGGCGATCTTCGCCGCCTCCTCGTCCGACAACGGATGCGAGAGCCGGTTGATCATCTCCTTCGGGCAAACCTGCCAGAACTTCGGCGACTCGTCTTCCCAGTTCCGCAGAAGCTCCAGCGCCCTCGGGCTGGCGGTCTCCAGCGCATGCTCCTCGATCATGCCGCGCAGCTCCGCCTCCCAATGGGCCGAGGCGAGGCGGGTCCAGACCAGAGTCTCGCCGTTGACCAGGTTTTCGAACTGGTCGTCCTCATCATAAATAAAGGCCATGCCGCCGGTCATGCCCGCGCCGAAATTGTCGCCGACCGAACCGAGGATCACAGCGACGCCGCCGGTCATGTACTCGCAGCCGTTCGACCCGCAGCCCTCGACCACCACCTTGGCGCCCGAGTTGCGCACGCAGAACCGCTCGCCCGCCTTTCCGTTGGCGAACAGCTTGCCGTCGGTGGCGCCGTAGAGAACGGTGTTGCCGATGATCGTGTTCTTGTGCGGCGTCAGCGGAGAGCCGAGCGCCGGACGGACAACGATCTGGCCGCCCGAAAGGCCCTTGCCGACATAGTCGTTGGCGTCGCCGAACACCTCCAGCTTCAGTCCCGGCGCGGCGAATGCGCCAAGGCTCTGCCCGGCCGAGCCGGTCAGCTGGATCGTCAGATGATCGGGCTGCAACGAGTTGCGCATGCCGAAGCGCCGGACGATATGGCTCGAGACCCGCGTGCCGATGGTGCGCAGCGTGTTCTGGACGGTGTAGTTGAGCTGCATCTTCTCGCCGTCCTTGAAGAACGGCTGCGCGTCGTTGACGATCTTGGCGTCCAGCGTGTCCGGCACCGGGTTGCGCGGCTTGTCCAGCGGATAGTGGAGCACGGCGCCCTCGTCGACCCGCACCAGAAGCGGGTTGAGGTCCAGATCGTCCAGATGCGCCGCGCCGCGGCTGACCTGCGCCAGCAGATCGGCCCGGCCGATGATCTCATCCAAGCTGCGCGCGCCGATCGAGGCGAGGATCTCGCGGATCTCCTGCGCGATGAAGGTGAACAGGTTCACCACCTTGTCCGCGTTGCCGGTGAACTTCTTGCGAAGCTCCGGGTCCTGCACGCAGACGCCCACCGGGCAGGTGTTGGACTGACACTGGCGCACCATGATGCAGCCCATCGCGACCAGCGCGGCGGTGCCGACTCCGTATTCCTCGGCGCCCATCATCGCGGCGATGACGAAGTCCCGACCGGTCCTGAGGCCGCCATCGGTGCGAAGCACGATGCGCGAGCGCAGATTGTTGAGGCTGAGCACCTGATGCGCCTCGGTCAGGCCCATCTCCCACGGCAGGCCGGCGTGCTTGATCGAGGTCTGGGGGCTCGCGCCGGTGCCGCCATTGTGGCCCGAGATCAGGATCACGTCGGCCTTCGCCTTGGCGACGCCCGCGGCGATGGTGCCGACGCCCGAACTCGCCACCAGCTTCACGCAGACCCGGGCCTCCGGGTTGATCTGCTTCAGGTCGTAGATCAGCTGCGCCAGATCCTCGATCGAGTAGATGTCGTGATGCGGCGGCGGGCTGATCAGCGTCACGCCCGGCGTCGAGTGCCGCAGCTTCGCGATCATCTCGGTGACCTTGAAGCCGGGCAGCTGGCCGCCCTCGCCTGGCTTGGCGCCCTGCGCGACCTTGATCTCAAGCTCCGAGCAATGGTTCAGGTATTCGGCGGTGACGCCGAACCGGCCCGAGGCGACCTGCTTGATCTTCGCCGACGGGTTGTCGCCGTTCGGCTCCGGATTGAAGTGCTTCGGGTCCTCGCCGCCCTCGCCCGAATCCGACTTGGCGCCGATCCGGTTCATGGCGACGTTCAGAGTCTTGTGCGCCTCGGGGCTCAGCGCGCCAAGAGACATGCCGGGGGTGACGAAGCGCTTGCGGATCGAGGTGATCGACTCCACCTCGTCCACCGCGATCGGCTCGCCCATCGGCTTGAAGTCCAGAAGGTCGCGCAGATGAATCGGCGGCTGCTTGGCCATGCCATCCGAAAACTGCTTCCAGGCCTGATACGAGCCGGTGTCGCAGGCTTTCTGCATCTGGTGCAGCAGCGTGGCGTGCCAGGCGTGGGTCTCGCCGCCGCGGCGGAACTTGTAGACGCCGCCGATCGGCAGGGTCTCCGTCCCCGCGCGATACGCCTTGCCGTGGATCGACATGGCCTTTTTCTGCAGGCCCGCGATGCCGATGCCCGAGATGCGGCTGTGCATGCCGGGGAAGAACTCGGCGACGACCGAACGGCTGAGGCCCACGGCCTCGAAGTTCATGCCGCCTCGGTAGGAGGAGATCACTGAAATGCCCATCTTGGACATGATCTTCAGCAGGCCCTGGCCCACCGCCTCGCGGAACCGCTCAACCGCGGTCTCGACGCTCATCTCGCCCAGCAGGCCGCGCGCGACGCGGTCGGCGAGGCTTTCCTGCGCCAGATAGGCGTTCACAGTGGTGGCGCCGCAACCGATCAGCACCGCGAAATAGTGCGGGTCGATGCACTCGGCCGAGCGCACGTTGATCGAGCAGAAGGTCCTGAGGCCCTGCTTGGTCAGCCAGGAATGCACCGCCGAGGTCGCCAGGATCATCGGCATGGCGACATTGCCGGCGTCCATCCGCTCATCGGTCAGGATAATATGGCTGGCGCCGGCGCGCACCGCCTCTTCCGCGTTGGCGCGCGCCTGCTCCAGCGCACGGCGCAGCGCGCCCGGCTCGCCGTCGGCGGGGAACAGGCAGTCGATCTCGCGATAGGAGTCCTTGAATGCGTCGCGCATCGCGTCGAACTGACCGTTCGAGACCACCGGGCTGGCGATGGTGAAGATCTCGGTCTGGCTGGAATCCTCGTCCAACACGTTCTTCAGGTTGCCGAACCGGGTCTGCAGGCTCATCACCCGCTGCTCGCGCAAACTGTCGATCGGCGGGTTGGTGACCTGGCTGAAATTCTGCCGGAAGAAATGGCTCAGCGGACGATAGCGCTCGGACAGCACCGCGGGCGGCGTGTCGTCGCCCATCGATCCGATCGCCTCTTTCGCGTCCTCGGCCATCGGATGCAGGATCGCTTCGAGCTCCTCGATCGAGTAGCCCGCGGCGATCTGCCGGCGGCGCAGCTCCTCGCCCTTGAAGAGCCGCGGCTCTTTCCCGCCCGCGACGGCGTCCGTCAGATCGACGATCTTCTCGACCCAGTCGCCATAAGGCTGCGAGGCGGCGAGCTGATCCTTCACCTCTTCGTCGTGGTAGAGCTTTTTCGCGCGCATATCGACGGCCAGCATCTGGCCGGGGCCGAGCGCGCCCTTCTCCACCACCGTCATCTCGTCGGCCGGAACCATACCCGCCTCGGACCCCGCGATCACCAGCCTGTCGCCGGTCACCACGTAGCGCATCGGACGCAGCCCGTTGCGGTCGAGGCCCGCGACCACCCAGCGACCATCGGTCATGGCCAGCGCGGCCGGGCCGTCCCAAGGCTCCATGACGGAGTTGGTGTAGGCGTACATCGCCCGCCGCTTCTCCGGCATGACGGTCGAGGAGTTCGCCCACGCCTCCGGCACCAGAAGGGTCTTGGCCATCGGCGCGTTGCGACCGGCCCGCACCAGCACCTCGAACACGGAATCAAGCGCGCCCGAATCCGAAGACCCGCTCGGGACGATCGGCTTGATCTCCTCGGCCAGGTCGCCGAGGAACGAGGACGCGATCCGGATCTCGTGGCTCTTCATCCAGTTCAGGTTGCCCTTCAGCGTGTTGATCTCGCCGTTATGGGCGAGCATGCGGAAGGGCTGCGCCAGCCACCATTGCGGGAAGGTGTTGGTCGAGTAGCGCTGGTGATAGATCGCGAAGGCGGAGATGAAGCGGCCGTCCTTCAGGTCGGGATAGAACTCCGCCACCTGCTCGGCCAGCATCATGCCCTTGTAGATCACCGAGCGGCAGGAGAGCGAGCAGACATAGAAGCCCGAGACCTGCGCGCGGACCACCGCCTTTTCGATCCGGCGGCGGATCACGTAGAGCTCGCGCTCGAACGCCTCCTCGTCCAGACTCTTGTTGTCGGCGATGATGATCTGCTCGATCTCGGGGCGCGTGGCGTTGGCCTTCTCGCCGAGCACGGCGATGTTCACCGGCACCTGCCGCCAGCCATAGATGTAATGGCCCATGCGCAGCACTTCGGATTCGACGATGGTGCGGCAGGTCTCCTGCGCGCCGAAATCGGTGCGCGGCAGGAACACCATGCCGACC
>QKHF01000072.1 GCA_003250135.1 Paracoccaceae bacterium
CCTCGCCGAACTGTGCGCCGAGTTCGACTTCGCCAAGATCGGCCGCGCCCCGGCCCGGTTCGACGAGCAGGAACTGAAGAACCTGAACGCCGCCATCCTGCACGCCCTGCCCTTCGAGGCCGTGAAGGACCGCCTTGCCGCGGTCGATGCGCGCGCCGCCGATGAAGCCTTCTGGAACGCCGTGCGGGCGAACTGCTCGCTGCTGCCGGACGTGGCCGAATGGGTCGAGACCGTGTTCGGCGACATCGCCCCGATCGTGGCCGGCGAAGACAAGGACTTCGTGGCCGAGGCCGCCGCCCTGCTGCCGGACGGCGCGATCACGGGCGAGACCTGGAGCGCCTGGACCAATGCCGTGAAGGACAAGACGGGCCGCAAGGGCCGCGGCCTGTTCATGACGCTGCGCAAGGCCCTGACCGGCCAGGAACATGGCCCCGACATGGGCGCCATTCTGCCGCTGATCGGGCGGGACCGCGTGCTGAAACGGCTGGGCGGCTGAATACGGCACATCTAAGCCGCTGAATTTGTTCCATTTTGGTTCTACGAGAACAAAAATGGAACTTTTTCCTTTCCAAAACGTGAATATTCTGCTTATGTTCTCATATCGCGGGGCGGACGAAACGCCCCCGGAAAATGGGTTCATGGCGGAATAGCTGGGAGTTGCGTGATGGTGCGGATGGTTATCAAGGGTTGCGAGTTCGACGCGGGCGAGAACCGGGATGTGGTCTATGGCGACCATTTCCGCCTCGGCCTCGACAAGGCGATCGAGCTTGCCGGCGCGGGCGTCGAATTTGCGGCGGCGCGCGCGGACGGATCGCTGGCAGCGGTTGCCGTCTGCCGGAACGAATATGGCGAACTGATCCTGCGCACGGACGCGAACGCGGCGGCCGCCAACCATCTCGGCGAGATCATCGCCCCGCCCATCGTGCGCCCGCGCTATCGCGCGCATGCGGCACCCGTCCTGACGCGCCCGGCCTACGCCGTCGCGGCCTGATCACGCAGCGGCCCTCGCCTCCCGCGCGCGCCAGTACGGCGCAGCCACCCCCTGCCTGCGGGAGGTGAGGGTTACTCCGCCACCAGCTGGACGAGCACGTCGCCTTCGGACACCTGGTCGCCGGCCTTGCCGGATACCGCCTCCACAACACCGTCGCGCGGCGCGGTGAGGGCGTGTTCCATCTTCATGGCTTCCATCACGGCGACCGTGTCGCCGCGTTTCACTTCCGCCCCGGCCGTAACCGTCAGCGAGAGCAGCTTGCCCGGCATCGGCGCCTTGACGAAGTCACCGCCCGCCAGCGCTTCGGCATCGGCGTCGAAATCCGGCACGTCGACCAGAACCGTGTCGCCGCCCGTCGTCACGGCAAAGCGGCGCGGCGAAAGATCGGTCACCAGCGGCGGCGTGATGTCCGGGTCGATGTCGTAGTCGTCCGGATCGATCCAGTCCGCGTCCGCGCCGACCGCGACCATGGCCTTGCGGACCGGCGCGGCATTCATGCGCCAGCCATCGCGCACGGCCCAGGGACCGGCCCCGGCTTCCTCGTTCAGCATCACGTCGGCCACCGCCATGACGCTCGCATGCTGGTGCTCCGCCGGCGGATGAGTAAGATCGTCCCCGCGCATCGCGATCCAGTTCACATGATGGCTGTGATTGAGGAAGGCGTCGGACGATGCGCAGCGCTGAAGGAAGCCGGCATTCGACGGCACACCGGCGAGCTGCAGGTGCGAGAGCGTGTCGATCAGGCGTTCGCAGGCCGCGCGGCGGTTGCCGTCATGCACGATCAGCTTGGCGATCATGGAATCGTAATTGCCCGGCACGCGGTCGCCGGTCTCGAAGCC
>QKHF01000032.1 GCA_003250135.1 Paracoccaceae bacterium
GCGATCAGGAAATCCTGCATGGCGCCTTAGCCCTTCACCGTCCGGACCAGCGTCTCGACATGCGCCGGGTCAGCCTCGGGCGTGATGCCATGGCCGAGATTGAAGATGTACGGGCCGTCTCCAAGAATTTCGATCAACCGTTCCGCCCGGCGCACCAGCGCGTCGCCGCCGGTGATCAGCAAGATCGGATCGAGGTTGCCCTGCACCGCGCTGTCGGACTGAAGCGCATCGCGCGCCCACTCCTCCGGAACCGATGTGTCGAGCGCCACGGCGTCGACTCCCGTCGCCTTCGCGAAACCTGCATAGCCAGCGCCTGCGCCGCGCGGAAATCCAATCACCGGCACATCGGGATGGATCGCCTTGATCGCCACCGTGATCCGGCGGGCGGGCTCCACTGCGTATTTTTGAAACTGATCCGGCGCCAGCGCGCCCGCCCAAGAATCGAAGACTTTCACCACCTCCGCGCCGGCTTCGATCTGCCGAAGGAGATAAGCGATCGTCGCTTCGGTCAGCAGATCGATCAACTTCGCGAAGCCTTCGGACTCCGAATAGAGCCACTTGCGCGCCGGCGCCTGATCCAACCCGCCGCGGCCCGCCACCATATAGGTCGCTACGGTCCAGGGCGCGCCCGCAAAGCCGATCAGCGTCGTCTCACGGGGCAGGGCGCCGGAGAGCCGCCGCACCGTCTCATAGACCGGCTCCAGCGTCTCGTGGATGTCCTCGGTTCGTTTCAGGCGACCAAGGTCCTCACGGCTCTCCACGGGCTCCAGACGCGGGCCTTCGCCTTCAACGAACCAGAGCTTTTGTCCCAGAGCCTGCGGCACGAGCAGAATGTCCGCAAAAAGGATCGCCGCATCGAAGCCAAACCGGCGGATCGGTTGCAACGTCACCTCGGTCGCCAGATCCGGATTGTAGCAAAGGTCCAGAAAGCTGCCCGCCTCGGCGCGTGTGGCTCGATATTCCGGAAGGTATCGTCCCGCCTGGCGCATCAGCCAGATTGGAGGGCGGCTCGGCTGATCTCCGCGCAGCGTTCTTAGCATTGCTTTGTCGGCCATCCCGCGCGGCGCGTCCATATCGCGTCCCTAATATAAAGAAGAAGAGAAAGGTTGTGGTTTGTCGTAGGCATGCGGATAGCGGGGATTACCGGAATTCGCAATTCCTCCACAGGATTTCCGACTCCCTGCGCGAAGGTTCGAGAGGTGTGAGCAACTGAACAGGAGTTGTCCATGTCGCGGGAAACCCGCTGTAAACCGTTGATTCTACGCCGAACCTCAGACGGTGTTTCGCCTCGCGAAACTGTGGAGAACAAGGAATAACCCGGAAACGGGCAACATGGCTTTGCGCTCGTCACCGGTTTCCAGAGAGCGACGCCAGCAAAAGCTCCACGGGTGAGTAATTTTATTACGTCTTCCTGTCTTAGACTTGCGCCGGTGCGAATGCGGCGAAATTCACCGCTATCCACAAGCCGCGGATTGCCATTTCGCCTCCGCCCGCCTAGACGGACACCATGCCTAAACCGACTTTGATCCTCGCCAGCGAAAGCCAGACACGCGCCAGAATGCTGCGCGATGCGGGCGTCGCGATCGAAACCGCACCGGCGCGGATCGACGAAGAGGCGGTGAAGGCGGCCATGAAAGCTGAGGGCGCCCCGGCGCTCGACGTCGCGGATACGCTGGCCGAGATGAAGGCGCTCAGGATCAGCCATCGTCGGCCAGAGGCGATGGTGCTGGGCGCCGACCAGGTGCTGGTCTGTGAGGGCCGCCTGTTCGACAAGCCTGATTCACGTGAAACAGCGGCTGAGCAATTGCGCGACTTGCGCGGCAAATCGCACGACCTGATCAGCGCCGCCGTCGTCGCGCGTGGCGGAGAACCGATCTGGCGCCATGTCGGGCGGGCGCGGCTGACCATGCGGCCCTTCTCGGACGCGTTTCTGGAGCGTTATCTGGATGACGCGGGCGAGGCCGTGACGTGGTCGGTCGGCGCCTATCAGCTTGAAGGTCTGGGCGCGCAACTATTCTCGCGGGTCAGCGGCGACTATTTCTCGATCCTTGGATTGCCGCTTCTGGAGCTGCTCGGTTTCCTGCGGATGCATGAGGTGCTATCGGAATGAGCGTAACGCAACGGAGTCCACGCGCAGGAGTCATTGGATATCCGATAAGTCATTCAAAATCCCCAATAATTCACGGCGCATGGCTGCAACGTTACGGAGTCCAAGGCGAATACACCGCCATTGAAGTTCGACCTGAGAAGCTGGAATCTTTCCTGCGCAACGCGTCACGTGAGGGATTCGTCGGCGTAAACGCTACGATTCCACATAAAGAAGCGGCGCTGGCGCTGGCGGATGAGGTGACGCCGCTGGCCCGACGCATCGGCGCGGCCAACACGATCAGCTTCGAGGGGGACAGGATCCTCGCCGACAACACGGATGCGTTCGGATTCCTGGAAAACCTTAAAGACGGCGCGCCGAACTGGCGGGCCGATTCCGGACCTGCCGTCGTGCTGGGCGCGGGCGGAGCGGCGCGGGCCGTGGTCGCGGCCCTGATCGACGCGGGCGCGCCGGAGTTGCGGCTGGCGAACCGCACCCGGTCTCGGGCGGAGACGCTGGCGATGGATATCGGTGGGCCGATCTCGGTGATCGACTGGCCGGTCGCGGCGGAGGCGATGGACGGCGCCGCAACCATCGTCAACACCACCTCGCTCGGCATGAAGGGCCAGCCGCCGCTGGAGATCGACCTGTCCGCCGCGCCGGATGACGCGCTCGCCACCGACATCGTCTACGTCCCGCTGATCACGCCGTTCCTTGAGCGAGCGCAGGCGCGCGGTCTGCGGATTGTCGATGGGCTTGGCATGCTCTTGCATCAGGCGCGGCCGGGTTTTGAACGCTGGTTTGGACGGACGCCGGAAGTCGATGACGAGTTGCGCCACCTGGTGCTGGGGGAGGGGGGATGATCGTTCTCGGCCTCACCGGTTCCATCGGCATGGGCAAATCGACCACCAAGGACATGTTCGCCGAGGCGGGCGCCGCGGTGTGGTGCGCCGATGATGCGGTGGCGCGGCTCTATGGCCCGGACGGAGCAGGAACGAAAGAGATCGCGAAGCTGGCGCCCGAAGCCGTCGACCCGAAAGGAGTCGATAGGACGGTTCTACGAAGATTGGCTTTATCGAACCATGACTTGCTGAAAAAAATCGAATCGAAGATCCACCCGTTGGTGCGAGACGACCGGACCGATTTTTTAACCCGCGCCGAGGCGGATGGTTCGAGAGTGGCGATCTGCGACATCCCGTTGCTGTTCGAGACCGGCGCCGAGCACGAATTCGACGCGGTGGTGGTGGTCAGCGCGCCTGCGGATGTGCAGCGCGAGCGCGTGCTCGCCCGGTCGGGGATGACGGCTGAGGCGCTGGAGGCGATACTTGCGCGCCAGACGCCGGATGCGGAAAAACGCGCCCGCGCCGATTTCGTGATCGACACGGGCGCGGGGCTCGAGTCCGCGCGGGCGCAGGTGGCGGCGGTGATGGCGGCGGCGCGGGAGCGGAACGGGAAGATCTGATGCGCGAGATTGTGCTGGATACGGAGACGACGGGGCTGGACCCTTTTCAGGGCGACCGTATCGTCGAGATCGGCTGCGTCGAGCTGCTCAATCATGTGCCGACCGGGCGCACCTATCATCAATACATAAATCCTGAACGCCCGATGCCGCAGGAGGCGTTCGAGGTGCATGGGCTCGGCGACGAGTTCCTCGCCGACAAGCCGAAATTCGTGCAGATCGTCGACGCGTTTCTGGAGTTCGTCGCCGAGGACAAGCTGGTGATCCACAACGCCAGCTTCGACATGAAGTTCCTGAACGCCGAACTGGTGCGCGCCAAACGGCGCGAACTGGCGCAGGATCGCGCGGTCGACACGCTGATGATCGCCCGCAAGCGTTATCCGGGCGCGGGCAATTCTCTGGATGCGCTTTGCCGCCGGTTCGGCGTCGACAATTCCGGACGGGAACTGCACGGCGCGCTTCTCGACTGCGAGCTTCTGGCGGAGGTCTATCTGGAGCTTCGCGGCGGGCGGCAGCCGGATTTCGGTCTGGGCGCGCGGCCGATCGAGGAAACCGCCGATTCTACTGGCGCTCAGGCGGAATGGGCGCCGCCACCGCGCCCCGCACCGCTCGCCCCACTTCTGACCGAAGCGGAGCGACAATCGCATGAGGCGTTCATCGCCGAGTTGGGCGAGGCTTGCCGCTGGCGGCGCGCCTGATCCGCCGGATCAGGCGGAGGCTTCAGGCTGTTGCGCCGCCGCTGCGCGGCGCTGGGCCTCACGCTGATAGAGCGCGGCGAAATCCACCGGCTCCAGCAGAAGTGGTGGGAAGCCGCCGTCGCGGGTGACGTCGGCCAGAATGCGGCGGGCGAAGGGGAAGATCATCCGCGGCATCTCCACCAGCAGGATGATCTGGCGCAGCTGCGTGTTGGCGTTCTTCACCTCGACGATCGCGGCGTAATCCAGCTCGGGTGTCCTCGCCTGATTTCGCGGTCGCCTGAATGCGCAGAACGATCTCGAACCGGTTTTCCGAGACTTCCCGGCCGTCGGTGGTCACGTTCACGGCGATCTGTGGCTGGGGCGCGTTCAGATTGCCCTTCTGGGCGGTAATATTCTCGAAGGAAAGATCGCGCACATATTGCGCGATGATCTGGATCTGGGGCCGCTGCGCGGCTTCCGCGTCGCCGCCATTGGCGCCGTTGGGCTCTGGGGTGTCGGTCATCGGGCTGAAGCCTTTCAGATGAATTGCAGTGTTGGCCGTTGGGCTAACACGCCGCCGCCGCCGCCGCAATCTCGGGCCGGGCGTTCACTGAGAATCGATGGAGTGCGGGCCGCGGGTCCAACCGCTGTCGCCGCGCTTCGCCGGCTCGTCTTCATCGACGACTTCGTATTCGCCGTCGACGGTCGTGGGTCCGGAATGCGGGCGATGGGCGCCACGGTGGGACGTGTGGACGGTCATGTGACTTGCGATACGCCGGATTGCGGCCGCGCGAACAGCGGGGATCAACAAGGAGAAGCCGATCGCGTCGGTCATGAATCCCGGCGTCAGCAGCAAAAGGCCCGCGATCAGAAGGAGCGCGCCATGGGCCATCGGCTCACGCGGGTCAGCGCCGGCGTCGAGGCGCGACTGCAATTCGCCCAGGGTGGACAGGCCCTGCGCCCGTGCGACGGTCGCGCCGATGGCGGCGGTCAGGAAGATGATCGCGATGGTGGCCCAGACGCCGATCACGCCGCCCACTTCGATGAACAGGACGATCTCGATCACCGGGATCAGAAGGAAGACAAGAAACAGGATCATCAGTTCTCCTTTGAGTACGGCCTGCGTCCGTCGCCGCTCCGCTGCGATAGACTTGGCCGGGCGCTTACCCTACATACAGGTGATGGGCGCGCTGACCATCAAATAGGCGCCGATTTTCGTCTAAGAAGGCCCGGACGATGGATGATCAAATCCTGACACTCTTGATTCTCGTGGCGATCGCGGCGGTCATGCTGTTCAAGCTGCGCGGCGTGATCGGCACGCGCACCGGCCATGAGAATCCAAACGACTATTTCGGGCGAAAGGACGAACGCGGCGGCGACAACGTGGTGCGCATGCCGGGCGCGAAGGGGCCGGACTATGATCCGGCCGAGGACGTTTCCCGCTTCGTCGACCCGGAAAGCGCGACCGGCCAGGCGCTGATCCAGATGAAAGTCGTGGACCGCACATTCGATGTCGGCGAGTTTCTGGAAGGCGCCAAACGCGCCTACGAGATGATCCTTCTGGCCTTCGAGCGCGGCGACAAGGATTCGCTGGAGCCGCTGCTGGCGGATGACGTGTTCGACGGTTTCGCCCAGGCGATCGACGCACGCGCGGCGGAAAACCTGTCGGTCGAGGCGCGGTTCATCGGCATTCGCGGCCTCGACGTGGTGGGCGCGACCTTCGATCAGACCGACGGGCAGGGCGAGGTGACGATCAAGTTCACCGGCGAGATGACCACGGTTGTGCGAAACGCCGCGCATGAAATCGTCGAGGGCGATCCCAACGAGGTGCGCCGCCAGACCGATATCTGGACCTTCGGGCGCCGGATGGGCGTCTCGGATCCCAACTGGCTTCTGGTCGCGACCGGCGGGTGACGTCATGCGTTTAGGGTGGGCGGCCATCGCGCTGGCGACGAGTCTGGCGCTTCTGTCAGGATGCGGCGGCGGCTATCGCGGCGTGGAGGAGGGCGGACCCCTGCGCAAGATTCCCCTGAATTTCAGCGATCTCGACGGCTGGGCCGAGGATGACCACGCCGCGGCCTTGGCCGCCTTCGTGCGCTCCTGCCCCCGCGCCTTGCAGATTCACGGCGATCCAGTGGCGCTGGCCCGGCTGTGCGACGACGCGCAACGAGTCTCTAAGGCTGGCGCGAAGTTGTTCATCGAGGACCGATTCCAGCCGGTGATGCTGACCCGCGGCGGCGAGGGCCTGTTCACCGCCTATTACGAGCCGGAGTTGGTCGCCTCGCGCACGCGCACCGAAACCTACGCCTATCCGATCTACGGCAAGCCGGACGATCTGGTCCGCGATCCTGCCGGCGATCCTGCGCGGGCGCTGCCGGATGGCGGCTTCGCGCCTTATTACAGCCGCGGCGAGATCATGAACGGCGCGCTGGACGGACGCGGCTTGGAGCTGTTCTGGTTCGACGATCCGGTCGAGGCCGCGTATTTGCAGATTCAGGGGTCCGGGCGACTGCGCCTGACGGACGGGACGACGACCCGCGTCGGTTTCGCCGGCAAGAACGGCCATCCCTGGGTCTCCATCGCCAAGCTCGCCGCGCAGCGCGGCGGCTTCGACGTGAACGCGGCCTCGCAGGCCCGCGTGTCGGATTGGGTCAGGGCGAACCCGGTCGAGGGGCGCGAGGTGATGGCGGGCAACCCGTCCTTCGTGTTCTTCCGCGAACTGGACCTCGATCCGAAGCTGGGGCCGCTTGGCGCGATGGAGGCGCCTCTGACGCCGTTCCGCTCGGTCGCGGTGGATCTCGAATATTACAAGCTCGGCGCGCTGATGTGGCTGGAGACGGACAGTCCCCTGGGCAAGCTGCGCCGCCTGATGGTGGCGCAGGATACGGGCTCAGCGATTGTCGGTCCGCAGCGCGGCGACGTCTATTTCGGCTCGGGGCCTGAAGCGGGCGCTGCGGCGGCGAAGATGCAGCATGCCGGGCGGATCGTGCTGATGCTGCCGGTGGAGATCGCCGAGCAGGTCCTCGCCTCGGCGAACTGAGCGATGGGCGGCGGAGGCAGGAAAAAGCGCCGCCTCTCGCCCGAGGAAGAGGCGCTATGGTCGCGTGTCGCGGACACGGCGAAGCCCCTGAAGAAGCGCGAGACGCGGGCGGAGTTTTCGCCCGAGCCGCCAAGACCCGCGCCGCATCACCCGAAACCAAGACTGCGCGCCACGCCGCGCCAAGGCCTGACTCTGAAGCCGACTGGCGGCGGATCGGCTCCGGGGATCACCTATGACCTGGCGCCGCGTGGCGTGACGCCCGCGCCGCGCGGGCCGGTGGGCGGCATCGACAAGCGCACCGCCGAACGCATCCGCAAGGGAACGAAAACGCCCGACGCGCGGCTGGACCTGCACGGGATGACGGCCGAGCGGGCGCATACGGCGCTGAACCGGTTCGTGACACACGGGGTGGCGAGCGGGGCGCGGCTGTTGCTGGTCATCACCGGCAAGGGCGGCGACAAGACCATCCGGCCCGATTGGGACGACGCCGATTTCATGCCCCGCCGCGAAGGGGTGCTGAAACGCGAGGTCCCCCGCTGGCTGCGCGAGCCGCCCATCGCGCCCCACGTGGTCGGCGTCTTTCAGGCCCACGCCAAACATGGCGGGGAAGGGGCGCTTTACGTCTATCTGAAAAAGATGCGGTGAGGGGCGTCGCCCCTCACAAGATATATCGGGTCACATCGGTCTGGCCGGCGAACTCGCCCAGATTGGCCTCCACGAAATCCGCGTTCACCGTCACCACATCGCCCGAGCGGTCCGGGGCCGTGAAGCTGACCTCGTCGAACACCCGCTCCAGCACCGTCTGCAGGCGCCGCGCGCCGATATTCTCCACCGTCGAGTTGACGTCGGCGGCGATCTTGGCCAGCGCGGCGACGCCGTCCTCGGTGAAATCCACGGTCACGCCCTCGGTCTTGAAGAGGGCCGTGTACTGCTTGGTCAGACTGTTGTCGGTCTCGGAGAGAATGCGGACGAAATCCTCCTCCGTCAGCGCGCGCAGCTCCACCCGGATCGGCAGCCGGCCCTGCAATTCGGGCAACAGGTCCGAGGGCTTGGCGACATGGAACGCGCCCGAGGCGATGAACAGCACATGGTCGGTCTTCACCGCGCCGTGCTTGGTGGCGACCGTGGTGCCCTCGATCAGGGGCAGGAGGTCACGCTGCACGCCTTCTCGGGAAACATCACCGCCGCGATGTTCGGCGCGGGCGCAGATCTTGTCGATCTCGTCGAGGAACACGATGCCGTTCTGCTCCACCGCCTCTATGGCCTCGCGGGTCAGCGCCTCTTCATCGATCAGCCGGTCGGCCTCTTCCGCGATCAGCGCCTCATAGCTGTGCGCGACCGTCATCTTGCGGCGCCGGGTGCGCCCGCCGAAGGCCTTGCCGAAGATGTCGCCCAGATTGACCATGCCAGCGCCGCCCATGCCGGGCTGGCCGGGGATGTCGAGCGACTGGAGCGGGTTGGAAGTGTCGGCGAGATCAAGCTCGATCTCCTTGTCGTCGAGAAGGCCATCGCGTAGTTTCTTGCGGAAGCTGTCCTTGGTGGTCTCGCTGGCGTTCTCTCCCACCAGGGCCGCCAGCACCCGGTCCTCGGCGCCGGCATGTGCGCGGGCCTTGACCTCTTCGCGCTTGGCTTCGCGGGTCATGATCAGCGCGGCCTCGACCAGATCGCGGACGATCTGCTCCACGTCGCGGCCGACATAGCCGACCTCGGTGAACTTGGTCGCCTCGACCTTGATGAACGGCGCCTTGGCCAGCTTGGCCAGGCGGCGCGAGATCTCCGTCTTGCCGACGCCGGTCGGGCCGATCATCAGGATGTTCTTCGGGTACACCTCGTCGCGGATGTCGTCCGGCAGCTGCTTGCGGCGCCAGCGGTTGCGCAGCGCGACCGCGACCGAACGCTTGGCGTCCTTCTGGCCGATGATGAAGCGGTCAAGCTCCGAGACGATTTCGCGTGGGGTCAGTTCGGTCATGTCCAA
Organism: Paracoccaceae bacterium; assembly: GCA_003250135.1. GTDB lineage: Bacteria > Pseudomonadota > Alphaproteobacteria > Rhodobacterales > Rhodobacteraceae > SZUA-547. The sequence goes on from QKHF01000032.1 coordinate 9,238, forward strand.
TCTTTCGGATGTCTGGGGGCGTCTTCCAACGCGTAAGGCCAATAGCGCCACTTCCAGCCGGGCCGGTCCAGCGGCGGGCGTTTTCCTCCGGGGCCGAGGGTCCAGTCCAGGGCCCGGCTCCATTTATGTCCCATCGGCCAGAGCGCAAGGTCGAGGAACAGGATTCCGGTCAGCAGCCAGGACCAGTCCTGGATCGTCATGGTCAGGCCCATCGGCGTGATGATCGAGTAGACCAGCGGCTTGATCATCGCGAAATGCATCGCGACCTGAACGCCGACGCGGTTGACCCGCAGCCCCCAAAGGTGGGTGACGATCCAGAGCAGCGACAATAGGGCGATATCGGCCGGGTTCGGCAGCCAGCTGAGGATACGACCCGCGATCAGCACGGTGACGCCGCCGCCGATCAGGTGCAGCGGCCGGGCCGCGGCGAGGCCGAAATTGCCGCCCTTCATGTCCAGCCGTCGGGCGTAGACCGCCGCCGTCGCCGCGAGGATCGCGAAGATCGCCATGAACAGCGGCTCCGCCATCAGCGCCGCGATGATGCCGCGGGGCGAGAAGCCTTCCATCTCCTTAATGCGGTTCACGTCTGCGCCGTAGAGCTCCAGGAACAGGCCGACCAGAGAGAATGTGATGATGGGAGATACCAGCCCGGGCAGCTTGAAGCGGAACAGGAACGGGATCATCCCGATCCCCGCGACCGCGGAGACGAGCGCTAGCCGCTCGAAAAACGGACCGACGCGAAGTTCAGGCGTCACAAGCGACGCGGCGAAACCCAGCGACAGCGGGCCGAGAATCCCCAGCGCCGAGCCGGGCCAGATCAGCCGCCAGCGTCCGACCACGACCTCGGCGAAGGCCCAGCAAAGGCAATAGAATGCGATCAGCGTGAAGGTCGGCCACAGGCCGGTCGCCGCCATGTCCTTTCCCATCAGCGCGAAGACGCCAGCCATGAGGACGATCCAGACCAGCACGAGGCCGAGGGAGAACAGCGCCTCGAACCCGACCCGGTCGACCGGGCGGCCGGAGGGGTGGATCTCGATCGGGTCGTGGCCCAGTCTGCGGCGCGCGCGTTCGGTCATGCCGCGCCTCGTCGATAGGGGGGCAGGCGGTCCTTGCCGGGAAACTCGGGCAGGGCGCGCATCACCCGGCCGCGGATGCCGGTCCAGCCGGCGCCGAGGATCAGGATGCCGACGCCGAGCAGGATCAGGGTGCCCGCCGTCGAGACGGGAGCGACTGCGTTGGTGACGATGGCGCCGAGGTACCCGCTGGCGGCGATCAGAAAGGACCGCCGGTCGATGACCACCGCGACCAGCGCCATGAACAGCATGAAGCCGGTGAGAAGGGGTCCGCCTAGCCCGCTCTCCATGCCGCGGAAAGTGAAGGCGGCGGTGTTGACGATGGCGGGGCCGGCGAGGATGTGCAGCCAGAACCCGCAGGCGGCGCGAGAAGTCACCCGATGCGGATCACGCAGGTCGAAGCTCATGGCGACGCCGAAACAGGCGACGCCAAAGACCAGCGTCACCAGCGCGAAGGGTCCGCCGGCGGAAAGGTCGAGAAACGCGCGCCAGCCCCCGCTCGCGACGATGTCGATCACCCGACCGTCGACCGCGCCCGCCATGGTCTGCGCGGCCGCGAGCGTCAGAAGTCCTGCAGGGAACAGCGCGAAAGGAAGGCGGAAGCGCAGGTAAAACAGCAGCGCCGCCACGGAGGCGGCGGCGAAAGCGGCGGAGAACGTCTCGAGCTCATAATCGCTGACCGTGAATGTCAGGAGAGAGGTCACCAGCACTGCGCCAGTGAAAATCAGGCTGAGCGCGATGGATGGCAGGATCATCCGGCGGCGGCGCGTGAAATACTCGGCCAGCGCCCAGGCGATCACCGCTACTGCGCCCATGCCTGTCGAGCTGCCCTCGGACAGGACCAGCCACAAGCCCCAGGTCAGCATTGCGAGGCCGACGGTGACGAAGACCTCGTTGAAGCCGCGGAACAGCTCGAACCGCTCGTCATCCGCGTCGGCGCCCGCCGCCCGTGCGCGGCTGAGCGCGGTCAGGTTCGCGGCCTGAGCCTCGGTCAGGAGGCCCGCGGCGACGCCTGCGCGCAGGTCGTCAAACGCGATGGGGGGTTCATCCGCCAATGGTCTCCACCGTGAAATTGGCGTTGGTGTAGACGCAGATCTCGGCGGCGATGGC
>QKHF01000023.1 GCA_003250135.1 Paracoccaceae bacterium
ACCGGCCTTCTGGGCGTGAACCTGGCGGGGATTCCGAGCGCCGACAGTCAGTGGGCCTTCGCCGGGCTGGCGACGCTCCTCGTCGTCCTCGGCGTTATCGAGGTGCTGGTGATACGCTGGCTGAAGCTGTTCTGAGATTGACTAGCGGGTCTACCCGAAACTCGGAGACGTCTTGTGCTTGAAATTGCGACCGCCACCTCCGCGCCCATGCTGGTCATCGGCCTCCTGACGGTCGGTGGCGTGATCCTGGTCGCGCTAATGACCTATTTCCTGTCCCGCGCCTTGCTGGGCGGCCGCGCCGACGAGGAATCCCGCGATCTTGCAGGTTCGGTCATCTTTCGAGTCGCGGCCCTTCACGGTCTGATTCTGGCGCTGGTGTTCGCCGAGGAGTTGGTGAACGTGAACCAGATCAAGGACGCGACATCGCGCGAAGCGGCGCTGATGGCCGACGTGTTCTACGACCTGAAGCGCTTCGACGACGACGGCACGCGGGCCATCCGGACCGACGTGGCCCATTACGTCGCCGCCGTCGTCAACGACGAATGGAACAGCCTCGCGCACCGGCGCAACCTGTCCGACGAAGCGTGGCGGCGCTGGGTCGCCGTCTATGAGGCGATCCTTGACCTTGAAACGGCGACGCCGCGCCAGGAATTGCTGCATGAGAACCTGACGGCCGCCATCCGGGAGGTCTCGGGGCTTCGGCGGTTGAGGGAGAACGCCGTGTCGGAACCGGTGAACCCGCTGTTCATGACCGCGGCCCTCGCCGGCGTCATCATCACCGCGATGAGTTATTTCACCTTCACCCCGACGCTGGTGCATCTGCTGTTGCTATCGTCCTTCGCAGCCTATTCCGGACTGGTGATCTTCTTCATCATCGCGTTCTCGAATCCCTATCTGGAGCCCGGCGCGATCTCTCCCGTGGGCTTTGAGCGGCTGTTCTCGGGCGAAGTGCGAGACCTTTGGGATGCGACGCGCGGGTGACACCCCGCGCGCAGACTTGGCTTGACGCGCGCGCCGCCCTTGCCGCGGCGCAGCATTTCAGGCATGAGCCGCGCGAACCTTTCAGGAGAGCGCCACTATGGACCTGCGCAACATCGCGATCATCGCCCATGTCGACCATGGCAAGACCACGCTGGTGGACGCGTTGCTGCGCCAGTCGGGCGAGGTGCGGTCGCACCAGGCGCTGGCCGAGCGCGCAATGGACTCGAACGATCTGGAGCGCGAGCGCGGCATCACCATCCTCGCCAAATGCACCTCGGTCGAGTGGAACGGCGCCCGCATCAACATCGTCGACACGCCGGGCCACGCCGATTTCGGCGGCGAGGTGGAGCGCATCCTCTCCATGGTCGACGGGGTGGTGCTTCTGGTGGACGCCGCCGAAGGGCCGATGCCGCAGACCAAGTTCGTGACCTCAAAGGCGCTTGCGTTGGGCCTGCGCCCCATCGTGGTGCTGAACAAGACCGACAAGCCCGACGCCGAACCGGACCGCGCGCTCGACGAGGTGTTCGACCTCTTCGCCGCGCTGGGCGCCGATGAGGAGCAACTGGATTTCCCGGTGCTCTACGCGTCGGGCCGCGCTGGCTGGGCCTCGGAAGAACTGGACGGCCCGCGCGAAAATCTGACCCCCCTCTTCGAACTGGTTCTGCGCCACGTACCAGCGCCGAAGCAGATCGCGCAGGCGGACCAGCCTTTCCGGATGCTGGCGACCACGCTGGAGGCGGACCCATTCCTCGGCCGCATCCTGACCGGGCGCGTCGAATCCGGCTCGGTGAAGCCCGGCGACTCCGTCAAGGCGCTGTCGCGGAAGGGCGACGAGATCG
>QKHF01000130.1 GCA_003250135.1 Paracoccaceae bacterium
ACGAGGCCCGGCCCCGCCTCCGCCTTGACCAGCGCGCGCATGGTTTCCGTCATGTCAGCCCCCAGATGCCCGGTTCCGCAAATTCGACGGAGTTGCCCGCCGGATCGCGAAAATAGATCGAACGCCCGCCGCTCGGCCACTCGAAATCCGCTTCAATCTCGACGCCCGCGCCCTCCAGCCGCGCGCGCCACGCCTCGATCTCCTCCGCCGAGGCGCGAAAGCACACATGCCCCGCGCCGGTCGCGCCATGCGGCGGCACCGGCAGGTCGCCGGGCGCCGGCGGTTTCAGCGTCTCAGCCGGGTTGAAGATCAGCAGCACCCCGTCGCCGCAGCGGAAGAACACCTGCCGCGTCGGGTGGCGATGGAACCGCTCCAGGCCCAGCACGCCGCCATAGAACGCCTCCGCTGCGTCGAGGTCCCCGGCGTAGAGCACCGTCTCCAGAACGCCCGCGGCCTTCATCAGATCACGCCAAGCGACCGGCCGACGCTCTCGAACGCCGCAATCGCCTTGTCGAGATGCGCGCGGGTATGCGCCGCCGACATCTGCGTCCGAATGCGGGCCGCCCCACGCGGCACGACCGGGAAGGAGAAAGCGGTGACATAGATCCCCTCTCCGCCCATCGCCTTTGCGAACTCCGCCGCCTTGGCCGCCTCGCCAATCATCACCGGCACGATCGGATGATCGGCGCCCGTCAGCAGGAACCCGCGCGCCGTCATCTCGGCGCGGAAATAGGCGGCGTTTTCGTGCAGGCGGGCGAAGGGCTCGGGGTCCTCGGCGATCAGGTCCAGCGCCTCCAGAGTCGCGGCGCAGATCGCCGGCGCCAGCGCGTTGGAGAATAGATAGGGCCGCGAGCGCTGCCGCAGCAACTCGATGATCGGCCGCGGACCCGCCGTATAGCCGCCCGAGGCCCCACCCAGCGCCTTGCCGAAGGTGCCGGTGACGATATGCGACCGCCCGCCGAGCCCATGATACTCGACCGTCCCCGCGCCGCTCGCGCCCAGCACGCCGACCGCATGGCTCTCGTCGACCATCACGGTGGCGTCGTATTGCTCGGCCAGTTCGAAGATCCGCGGCAGGTTCGCGATCACCCCGTCCATCGAAAAGACGCCGTCTGTCGCGATCAGGCGATAGCGCGCGTCCTGCGCTTGCTCCAGCTGCGCCTCAAGATCGGCCATGTCGTCGTTGTGATAGCGATAGCGCCGCGCCTTGCAGAGCCGCACGCCGTCGATGATCGAGGCGTGGTTCAGCGCGTCCGAGATGATGGCGTCCTCCTCGCCGAGGATCGTCTCGAAAAGCCCGGTGTTGGCGTCGAAACAGGAACTGTAGAGGATCGCGTCCTCGCAATTCTGGAACTGGGCGACCCGCGCCTCCAGCCGCTGGTGCAGATCCGAGGTGCCGCAGATGAAGCGAACGCTGGCCATGCCGAAGCCGTGATCGTCCAGCGCCCCGCGCGCGGCGTCGATCAGCCGGGGGTGATCCGCCAGCCCCAGATAGTTGTTGGCGCAGAGATTGAGGATCTCGCGGCGGTCGCCGTTTTCCTCGATCTCGATCATCGCTGACTGGGGCGAAGTGATGCGGCGCTCGCGCTTCGTCAGCCCTTCTTCGTCGATCTGGCGCAGCGTTTCCGCAGCGTGTCCGGTCAACCCATCCGACATGATCGCGACCTCCCCTTTTCTTTGGCGCGGCCTCTCTTGAATCGCCGTCGCCAAACACATATACACCGCCCACGCCGCGGCGTGACGGGTGTATAGCTCAGATGGTAGAGCAGCTGACTCTTAATCAGCGGGTCCAAGGTTCGAGTCCTTGTACACCCACCACTCAAAGACTTAGCGAGCTTTACGACCTGAAGAACGCATCAGGGTAACACTCGGGGTAACGGGCGACACGCCTCGGAAATGCCCCCTGCCCTCAAGGCGTTCTCAGCCTCACGCCCGGCCCGCCGCCGTTCTCATCTATGAAAGCAACGCCCGCCGATTCGAGGGCGAAACGGGTGGCGGCGACGGAACAGCGCGAGGGCGACAAGCGCCACTGACCAACTGGTCAATTTGACCAGTTGAACGGAAGCCCCGGCGCTGGTCGAGGCTTTTTCATTGGCGAA
>QKHF01000136.1 GCA_003250135.1 Paracoccaceae bacterium
GCTCTCGCGGCAAGATGGACAAATGCACGTTCTGCGCCGGCGGGCCGGAGGAGACCTTCTCCGAGGCCGAGTTCCAGAAGTATGGCCGAAACCGTCTGGCCGAGGGCAAGCTGCCGCTCTGCGCCGAGATGTGCTCGACCAAGGCGCTGCTCGCCGGGGACGGCGACGACGTTTCGGCAATCTATCGCGAGCGCGTCGTGGCCCGCGGCTTCGGCGCCGGCGCCTGGGGCTGGGGCACCGCCTATGAGCAGAAGGGCATCTGAGCCCTTCTGAGCGATGGAATGCGGGGGCGGGCTCAGCCGGGCTTCGCCCCCGTTCAGAAATGATCCGCGCTTGCGCCGGACGTCTGGGAAGGCTGCGCCGCATGAAACTCGCACCGCTTATCGCGCTTTTGTCGATCGCCGCGCTCGCGCTGGCGGGCTGCGACGACATTGATGAGACGGCGGGCGTAGGGGCGCAGAAGGGCGTCTATGGCGGCGCCATGGACACGCCGCTGTCCGCAGACGCTCGGAAGGCGCTGTCGAAACGCGCCGCCCATCAGAATTACGGGCTGTGACCGGCGCCGGGCGGAACGAGACATCGAGAGGACTTGAGATGAGGAACAGGACCCTCCGTTCAGCGCTTAAGGCGACGGCGATCCTCGCCATGGTCGCCCTGTTTGCGATGATCGTATCCAGCGTTCTGGTCCTGAACTCCCCCGCCGAAGCGCAATCCGTTCGGCCGCCCGCTAACGCGACCGTCAACGTACGCCCGGGCGAACCCGGCGCAGGCGCGCCCGAGATGGGGCCGGTCGGCGGCGCTGTGCCGGGCGACGTGCTGGGAACGGCGTCCGACACCGACATCTGGCGGCAGATCCGTCAGGGCGGCCAGTTCACGACGCAGGCGACCGGCCCGAACGCCGGATCGCTGGTGCAGTCCGAGGGCTGGGCGTGGCAGGCGTTCCGCGCCGGTCCGGTGCGCGATCTCGGCGGCTACGCAATCGGCGGGATGCTGGCGCTGCTCGTCGTCTTCTACCTCGTCCGCGGCCGCATCCGGATCGAAGCCGGGCCTTCGGACGAGAAAATCGAGCGATTTTCCGGCGTCGAACGGTTCGCGCACTGGCTGCTGGCGGGGTCTTTCATCATCCTCGCCATCACCGGGCTGACCTTGCTTTACGGACGTCCCGTCCTGATCCCGCTGATCGGCAAAGAGGCTTTCGCCGCCTATCAGGCCATCGGCAAGCTGCTGCACAACTATCTCTCCTTCGCCTTTATGGCCGGGCTCGTGCTCGTGTTCCTGCTCTGGGTGGCGCACAACATTCCCGGCAGGCTGGACCTGATCTGGCTGGCCAAGGGCGGCGGGCTGTTCTCGAAGCACTCGCACCCCTCAAGCCGCAAGTTCAACGCAGGCCAGAAGATCGTGTTCTGGCTGGTGATCCTGCTGGGCGTCTCGCTGAGCCTCAGCGGTCTGGCGCTGATCTTCCCCTACCAGTTCAGCCTGTTCGGAGAGACCTTCGCCATTCTGAACGGGTTCGGCTTCAACCTGCCGACCGACCTGACGCCACTGCAGGAGATGCAACTCAGCGCGCTGTGGCACGGCATTGTCGGATTGGCCGCCATCGCGGTGATCCTGGCGCATATCTATATCGGATCTGTCGGTATGGAGGGCGCCTTCGACGCCATGGGCACGGGCCGAGTGGACCGGAACTGGGCCATCGAACATCATGACCTTTGGGTCGAGGAGATGGAGGAAAAGGCGGCGAAAGCCCGCCGAAGCGCCGCTCCGCCGCCTGACGCCACGCCCGCCGAATAGCCACTGTTGCGCCATGCGCGCCGCCCT
>QKHF01000089.1 GCA_003250135.1 Paracoccaceae bacterium
CAGAACATCGCTGAGGTGGAGGCGCTGGAGGAGACGGCTGAACATATCTCCATGACCGAGCGCCGGGCGATGGAGGCGGAGCGCGACACGACCGACCGCTATCTGGCCGCGTTCATGGCCGACAAGGTGGGCGCAGAGTTCGAGGGGCGCGTCTCGGGCGTCGCCCGCTTCGGCCTGTTCGTCAAGCTTGACGATACGGGTGCGGACGGCCTGGTGCCGGTCTCGACCATCGGGCGCGAGTACTTCCGCTATGACGAGGCGGCGAAGACCCTGACCGGCGAGGAGACCGGCCGCCTGATCCGGCTGGGTCAGCGCGCCACAGTGCGTCTGTCCGAAGCCGTGCCGCTGACCGGCGGGTTGCTGTTCGAGCTTCTGGCGCTGGAGGACGACAAGCTGAGCGTGCGCTCCGGCGGACGGGGCAAACCCGGCGGCGGCCCCAAGCGCAAGCTCGCGCGCTCAAAGATCAAGAAGGCCAAAGCCGCGCGCAAGGCGAAGCGCGAGCGGTCAAACCGGCGCTAGCTCCGCCCTCATGTTATGATCCGTCCGAGAGGGGGGAGATCATCATGATTCCATGGGAGTTCCGTGGACGGTCCGTGGCCAATTGCAACTGTGCGCCCGGCTGCCCGTGCCAGTTCAATTCTCTGCCGACAACGGGATCCTGCCACGCAGTCGACGCGATCCAGATCGAGACCGGCCATTTTGGCGACGTGTCGCTGGACGGGCTGCGCATGGTGCAGATTCTTTGGTGGCCGGGGCCAATCCATGAACTGCATGGAGAACAGTTACCGATCATCGACATCCGGGCCGACGATGCTCAACGCAACGCGTTGCTGACGATCTTGTCGGGAAAGGAGACAGAGCCCGGCGCCACCGCCTATAACGTATTCGCGACGACGTTCGACAAGGTGCACCCGGCGGTTTACGCACAGATCGAGATGGAATCTGACGGCGACGCCCGCCGCGGGTATGTAAGGATCGAAGGTTTTGTCGACACTGTGGCGCAGCCGATCGTGAACCCTGTGACCGGAGAGGAGCATCGGGCGCGAATCGACTTGCCGAACGGCATCGAGTTCCAGGTCGCCGAGATTGGCATTGGAAGCTCGAAAACCAGCGGCCCGATCACCTTCGAGATCTCCGACACGCACAGTCAGTTCGTCAACGTCCACCTGAACAATCAGGGCGTCGTCAGACACTAGGGACGCGATCCATGGCCAACCGCTCTTCGCTGGAGGAGGCGCTCAGGCGCGACCGCTGGATCACCCTTGCCGCGCTGGCGCTGGTGATTCTCGCCGCTTGGGGCTGGGTGCTGTCCGGCGCCGGGATGGGGATGAGCGGGCCGGAGATGTCCTCGCTCGACATGGCGCTTGGCGCCGCCCCCGCCAAGCCGATGGCGATGGAGCGCGCGACGGGCATGGAGATGGCCATGGCGACGCCCGCCCAGTGGGACGCCGCCTATGCCGTGCTGATGTTCTTCATGTGGTGGGTGATGATGCTGGCGATGATGCTGCCCAGCGCCACGCCCGCCATCCTGCTCTTCGCAGCGCTCAAGCGGCGAACGGAAACCGAAGAGTTCCCCGCCCTGCCCGCCATCGCCGCCTTCACCGCCGGATACGCCGCCGCCTGGGCCGGGTTCTCCCTGATCGCCGTCGCTCTGCAATGGACGTTCGAGCGGGTTGGAATTCTCTCTCCGATGATGCTGAACGCGACCTCGCTTGGCCTCGCAGGCGGCGTGCTGCTCGCGGCCGGGCTCTATCAACTGACGCCGCTGAAGCAGGCCTGCCTCCGCCACTGTCGCAGCCCGGTGCAATTCCTCTCGGCCCATTGGCGCAAGTCGGTCGGCGGCGCGTTCGGCATGGGCGCGCGGCATGGGATGTATTGCCTGGGATGCTGCTGGGCTCTGATGGCGCTGCTGTTCTTCGGCGGAGTGATGAACCTGTGGTGGGTGGCGGGGTTGGCCGCACTGGTCGCCGTCGAAAAGCTCGTCCCCCGGGGCGTATGGTTCGGTTACGGGCTGGGCGCCGGATTGACGCTCTGGGGACTGTGGTTCCTGTGGCGAGCGCTCGCCTGATCCGGGCCTAGTCGACGGGCGCCAGCTTGATCAGCATCTTGTCGAATACCCGCAGCACCTGCGCCAGATCGCGCCCGCGCTTCAGGATGCGCCCATCCATGGCGATCACCGAATAGGCGCCCTGCTTGGCCGCCAGTCTGGGATTCTTCTCGATCGTATAAAGCGGCCGCTCGGACGCCCGTCGGAAGACCGAGAACACTGCGACCTCTCGCAGGTGATCGATGGCGTAGTCCCGCCATTCGCCCGCGGCGACCATGCGTCCGTACACGGACAGGATCGTGGTGAGTTCGCGCCGGTTGAAGTTCACCTCCGGCGGAGCGGCGCGCCCCCCGGAGGCGAAAACTGAGATATCGCCGCCATCCATATCCGCAGCATGCCGCGCAATGCCTCATTCGCGCAAGCTTTTGCATGCCGCATCGCGATATCTTGCGTTAAAGCGCCGTATTGCGACCGCGTCTTCGCCCGGATTCTCCGCACCCGCCGCAAACCCGCCCAATTCTGAACTCGCGAACGCCCACATAGGCCCCGATAAACCTGTTGCAGCGGCTAACGCTGGACCGGCGCCGCGGCCACAGCCCCCACCCCGATCGCGGCGCCGGCTTCCCCCCTCCTCATCAGCCTTGAAAAACCGCGCGGCGCGGCGACGGAATCCGGTTAAGACTTCGAAACGGATATCGTGACGGAGGCCGCACATGCGCGATTTTCACCAGCCCAGACGCTCCACGGTCCATGCGGCGAACGGCATGTGCGCGAGTTCGCATCCGCTGGCCTCGGCGGCCGCGATCGACATCCTGCGCAGGGGCGGCAACGCCGCAGACGCCGCCATCGCCGCCGCGCTGATCTGCGGGCTGGGAGAGCCGGCCATGACCGGGCTGGGCGGCGACATGTTCGCGCTGGTCAAGCCTGCGGACTCGGACACGGTCTGGGGGCTGAACGGGTCCGGCCACGCGCCCAAAGCCCTCACGGCCGACCGTTTGCGCGCCGAAGGACATGACATAGTCCCGGTCGCCTCGCCGCACGCCGTGACCATCCCGACGGCGGTGGACGGCTTCATCCGCCTGTCCGAGACCCACGGACGGCTGGGCTTTGATTCTGTTCTGGCGCCGGTGATCGACTACGCCGAGCATGGCGTCCCCGTCGCTCCGCGCGCGGCCTTCGACTGGGCCCGGGGCGCCGAGAAGCTGAGCGGCGCGGCGCGCGCGCATTTCCTAAAGGGCGATCAGCCCTATGCGACCGGCCAGATCTTCCGCGCGCCCGGTCAGGCCGAGGTGCTGCGCCGCATCGCCAAGGAGGGCCGCGCCGGCTTCTACGAGGGCGAGGTCGCCGCCGACATGGTAGCCAGCCTGAACGCGCTGGGCGGGCTGCATACGGCCGAGGATTTCGCCGAGGCCCGTTCGAGCGAGGTCCAGCCCATCTCCGCCAGCTATCGGGGCCGGGAGATCATCGAGCTTCCCCCGAACAATGGCGGCGCGACGGCGCTTCTGATGGCGCGTCTGGCGGAGAATGTCGGCCTAGGCGGCTATGATCCGTTCGGCGCGGAACGCGCGCATCTGGAGGCGGAGATCACCAAGCTCGCCATGGACGCCCGCAACCGGGTGATCGGCGACCCGGCCTCGACCACGCGGTTGCCGCACCTGATGGCCGAGGAGACCGCGCAGAAGCTGGCGGCTCTGATCAACCCGCGACGCGCGCGCCCGGAGGCCAAGGTCGCCGCCGCGGCCGAGGAGGTCCATCGCGAGACGATCTATCTCTGCGTCGTCGACCGCGACCGCATGGTCGTCTCGCTGATCTACTCGATTTTCCACGATTTCGGGTCGGGCCTCGCGTCGGACCGGTTCGGCATCCTGTTCCACAATCGCGGCGCCGGCTTCAGCCTGACGCCGGGCCACCCGAACGAGCTTGGCCCCGGCAAGCGGCCTATGCACACCATCCTGCCGGCCATGCTGCGCGAAGGCGGTCGCGTGGCGATGCCCTTCGGCGTGATGGGAGGGCAGTATCAGCCCACCGGGCAGTTGCGCCTGCTCACCAACCTGATCGACTATGGCATGGACCTGCAGGGGGCGATCGACGGCGCGCGCAGCTTCGCGATCGACGGCGTGCTAAGGCTGGAGCGCGGCTATGGCGCCGACATCGCCGAGGCGCTGAGTGCGATGGGCCACCGCGTCGAACGCCCGGATGTCGCGATCGGCGGCGCACAGGCGATCTGGATCGACGAGACGAATGGCGCGCTGATCGGCGCCTCGGACCCGCGCAAGGACGGCTGCGCGCTCGGCTACTGAGCGCGCGTCCAATCGGCGTTGCGGATCAGTGCAGCGCCGTCTCGGCGTGGTAAAGACCGCCGTTGAGCTCGCCGAACGACTCGAGCACGTCGGGGTGATCGACCGGCTCCCCGGAATCGTCCAGCACCAGGTTCTGCTCCGAGACATAGGCCGTGTAGTAGCTCGTCTCGTTCTCGGCGTAGAGATGGTAGAACGGCTGGTCTTTCCGCGGGCGCACTTCCTCGGGGATCGACTCCCACCATTCATTGGTGTTGGAAAACACTGGGTCGATATCGAAGATCACGCCGCGAAACGGATAGAGGCGGTGCTTGACCACCTGTCCGATCTGGAATTTCGCGCTCGCGCTGAGCATGGCCCCATGCCTTTCGAATTCGACTCGCCGACCACCGCCAGCGATTACTATTAAATTTTCACAGCATTTGCCGCAGCGCAACGAAACTGTGGCCTTGCAGCCTCAAAGCCGCAGCGCACCGTGGCGCTGCGGTGACTCCGCACTTTCTCCGCATCATGGGATATAATCCGGATCAAGCGCGCCTTCGCTTGAGGCGCCGACGAAGGACTTCCATTACCGAATCTCCGCTACGCGCCAATCCGAGGTCTTCATGATCCTGCAGGTTCTCCAGATCGTCGCGCCGGTCTTCTTTCTCGCCGCCGGAGGGTTCTTCTGGCAGCGCCGCGGCTATGCATTCGATCTGGAGTTCGTGACCCGCATGAGCATGCAGGTGGCGACCCCCTGCCTGATCTTCTCGGTGCTCTCCACGGTCCAGATCGATCCGGAGCTGTTCCAGCGCATCGCGCTGGCCTCGCTGGCGGCCTATGCGGCGGTGAGCGCGGCGGCGGCGCTGCTGGTGGTCGCCGCCCGGCTGGACCGTCGGGCCTTCCTCGCTCCGGTCATCTTCGGCAACACCGGCAATATGGGCCTGCCGCTGGCGCTGTTCGCCTTCGGCGACGTCGGGCTCGGCTACGCCATGGTCGTCTTCGCGGTGATGGCGGTGCTCAGCTTCACCATCGGCGTCTGGATGGTCTCGGGCGACGCGACGCCCACCGCCGCGCTGAAGCAGCCCATCGTCTACGCCTCGATCCTGGGCGCGGTCTTCGCTCTGGCGGGCTGGTCGCTGCCGGAATGGGCCATGTCGACCATCAAGCTGACCGGCCAGATGGCGATCCCGCTGATGCTGATCACGCTGGGCGTGTCCATCGCCAAGCTGACCGTGAAGGACGCCGGCGCGATGGCGCTCCTCTCGGTCGTCAAGCTGGTCGTCTGCGGCGCGGCGGGCCTTGGCGCGGCCTGGGTTTTCGGGCTGGAGGCGACCGCCTCGGGCGTCCTGATCCTGCAACTCATCATGCCGGTGGCGGTGACCAGCTATATGCTCGCCGCGCGCTATGACGCGGACCCGGACCGCGTCGCCGGGCTGGTTGTCATGTCCACGTTGATCTCGGTCGTCGCGATCCCGGTCGCGCTGTCGGTTCTACTGTAACGAGACGCTTTATCGCCGAATCGGTTTTCGGTATGATTCCGCCTCATGAGGCAGGTGAAGGCGCGCAAAGCGCCATGGCGGAAAACCGCCGCGTACTGGGTGAGAGCGGCAGTCGGCTGTCTGACGGCGGCCGGGCTGGTGTCTTGCGCGTCGAACAGCCCGCCGCGCGATGCGAACAATCTCTGCGACATCTTCGATGAAAAGGACGACTGGTTCGACGCCGCGCGAAAGTCGGAGGCGCGCTGGGGCGCTCCGATCCCGGTCAAGATGGCCATCATGTGGCGCGAGTCGAGCTATCGCCACGATGCCGAGCCGCCCGACGACCACATCCTCTGGGTCGTGCCCTGGGGCAAGGTCTCGTCCGCCTATGGCTACGCGCAGGCTCTGGACGGCACGTGGGACGATTATCAAAAGGCGACGGGGCGCGGCTGGGCGGATCGGGACGAGTTTGACGACGCGATCGATTTCATCGGCTGGTATATGTCCGAAACGAACCGCCGTGTGGGCGTCTCGATGAACGACGCCTACGGCCAGTACCTCGCCTATCACGAGGGGATCACCGGCTACCGGCGCGGGTCGTACATGAACAAGCCGGGGGTGCAGCGCGCCGCGCGACAGGTCGCCCGTCAGGCCGAGGCCTACCAACGCCAGCTTTTGGTGTGTCGCGCCAGCCTCTAGGCCGTCACGCGAGACTTAACGCGCCAGCCAGTCCGAGAACCGCCGCGTCAGCGCCCCGCGGTTTTCGATCCAGAACCCCACATCGTGGCTCAGCGCGCCCGCCAGCGCGTCGGGCGTCGTCGGCGAGAACGGCGTATCCGCCTCGGCGCCCGCCGAGCGCCGCGACGGCCCATAGCCGGTGATCGCCCCCTGCGCCGCCTGCCGTTCGGTCCCGGTGGCGTAGGCGAGGAAGGCCAGCGCCGCCTCCCGGTGCGGCGCGCCCTTGGGCACCGCAAGCATGTTGAACCGCAGAACCCGCCCGCTCGGTATCACGCCAACGATCCCGTCCGTCGGCAGGCCGCGATGAAACGCCGTCGTCATCGCCACGCGCTTCTCGGCCAGCAGCGCCGGCGCCTCGGCCCCGGCGCGCCACCAGACGATCTGGCTGCGGATCGCA
>QKHF01000303.1 GCA_003250135.1 Paracoccaceae bacterium
GGAGCTGTTCGAAGGGCTCTGGGGGGTCCAGATCGACGAATACCCCGGCCTTACGGTGGTGGAGATCCTCGACGCCATCAGCGCTGGGGACATCCGAGGCATGTATATCCTGGGCGAGAACCCGGCCATGTCCGACCCGGATGTGGAACACGCCCGCGCCGCGCTCGCCAAGTTGGAGCATCTGGTGGTGCAGGACATCTTCCTGACCGAGACCGCCAACTTCGCCGACGTGATCCTGCCCGCCGCCGCCTGGCCGGAGAAGACCGGCACCGTCACCAACACCAACCGGCAGGTGCAGATGGGCCGAAAGGCGGTCCCGGCGCCGGGCGAGGCGCGTGAGGACTGGGCGATCACCGTGGACCTGGCGCGGCGGCTGGGCCTCGACTGGACCTACAGCCATCCGTCTGAGGTCTTCGCCGAAATGAAGCAGGGGATGCATTCGCTCGACAACATCACCTGGGAGCGGCTGGAGAGGGAGGGCGCCGTCACCTATCCCTCGCTCAGCCCCGACGATCCCGGTCAGGCGGTGGTGTTCGGCGACGGCTTCCCGCGGGAAGGCGGAAGGGCGAAGCTGACCCCGGCCAATGTGACGTCTCCGGCCGAGACGCCGGACGCCGAGTATCCGTTCATCCTGACCACGGGGCGGCAGCTGGAGCACTGGCACACCGGCTCGATGACCCGCCGGTCAGGCGCGCTGGACGCGCTGGAGCCGGAGGCGCATGTCTCGCTCAACCCGAAAACATTGCGCAAGCTGGGCGTCGCGCCCGGCGAGGCGGTGCGGCTGACCACAAGGCGCGGCGCGATCGAGGTGGCGGCGCGCGCCGACCGGGCGGTGGCCGAGGACATGGCGTTCCTGCCCTTCGCCTATGTGGAGGCGGCGGCCAACACGCTGACCAATCCCGCGCTCGATCCCTACGGAAAAATCCCCGAGTTCAAGTTCTCCGCCTGCCGGGTGGAGAGGGTGTGAGGGCGCGCGCCTGATGCTGGGCTATGCGGCGTGGGAACTGGTCGCGATCTTCGTCGCCATGGCGTTCGCCGGGTTCGTCAAAGGGGCGACCGGCCTCGGCTTCGCCACCACCTGCCTCGCGCTGCTGGCGCTGGCGCTGGGGCTGAAGGAGAGCCTGCCGCTGGTGATCGCGCCCTCGCTGGTCAGCAATGTGGTGGTGATGCTCGGCGCGAAGCATTTCCGCGTCTCCGCGCGGCGTTTCTGGCCCATGCTTCTGTTGGCGCCGGTTGGCGTGGTGATCGGGCTCTTCGCTCTGGCGCGGGTGGATGGCGCGGCGGCGGGCGCGGCGCTGGGCGTCGTGTTGCTGGCCTATGTCGGCTTCGCCTTCGCCCAGCCGCATTGGCGCCTGCCGGAGCGGCTGGAGCGTCCGCTGGCCCCGGTCACCGGGCTGACCACGGGGATGATCAACGGGCTGACGGGGTCGCAGGTGATGCCGGTTCTGCCCTACCTGATGTCGCTTGGGCTGAAGCGAGAGGTCTTCATCCAGACCATCAACCTGTCCTTCACCCTGTCGACGCTGGTGATGGTGGTCGGGCTGTCGAAGCTCGGCCTGCTGTCGACCAACGCGGCGATCGTCTCGGCAGCCGGAGTCGCTGTCTCCATCGCGGGTGTGAAGGGCGGAGAGGCGCTGCGCGCGCGGCTGTCGGACGACGCCTTCCGCATCGCCGTGCTGCTGGTGCTGGCCGCGGCCGGCGTCGGGCTTCTGGTTAAGGGCGTCGCCTAGGCGGCGTCACCAGCCCCAAAAAGAAACGGCGGCTCGAAGGCCGCCGTTTTGTCGTTCACT
>QKHF01000251.1 GCA_003250135.1 Paracoccaceae bacterium
ATATGTATCTAATGCGATGGCCGGGGTGCGGGGCGCGACGATTTATGCTCTAAAAATTGGCATAAATACGAATCTAAATGGATTGGTGGGCGCTTTTTTAAATACATAATATGTAGTGCATTTGATTGCGCCCTTCTCCTAGACTCCCCCGCATGACCAGCTACGGACAGTTCTGCCCGATCGCCAAGGCGTCCGAGATCCTCAGCGAGCGCTGGACGATCCTGATCTTGCGAGAGCTCGGCGCAGGCAGCGAGTCGTTCAACGACCTCCGCCGGGGGATGCCGCTGATTTCGCCCTCTCTCCTGTCCGCGCGGTTGAAGTCGCTGGAACACGCCAAAGTCATCGCCCGCACGGAAACCGGGCAGGGCGTGCGCTACACGCTGACCGAGGCCGGGCGGGAGTTGAAGCCGATCATTCTTCAGATGGGCGTCTGGGGGCATCGCTGGGCGCGCAGCAAGCTGGCGCCGGAGGACCTCGATCCGTCAATGCTGATGTGGGACATTCACCGGACGATGAAGGCCGGGTATTTTCCGTCCGGGCGCACCGTGCTGCATTTCGAGTTCAGCGATTTCGATGCGAAGTTCCGCCGGTGGTGGCTGGTCGTCCAGAATGGCGAGGTCGACGTCTGCATGAAGGACCCCGGTCACGCGGTCGACCTGAAAATCGTCACCGATGTGCGGACGCTGACTGGCGTCTGGATGGGCGATGTCGGCCTTGGGCAGGCGCTGCGCGACCGCAGGATCAGACTGACTGGCGATGAGCGGCTGCGGCGGGATATCTCCACCTGGCTCGGCGCCAACTATTTCGCCGACATCCCGCCCGCCACAGCCCCTTAGCTGCCCTACCTTTATATCAATCCTCACTCGCTCGGAGACGCCCATGCCCGCGCCCCTTGTCCTGCCGCCGCTCGCAATCTTCGCGCTGCGCGCCGCCGCGGTTGGGGCGGTCATCGCCTTTGTGGCGCGGCGCAGGTCCGGCGAGCCGCGCGACCTGTATCGCGAAGCGGCCTTGAACGACACCGAGGAGGGGCTGGAGCTCGAGACGGAGCGACGTCCGGGCGAGTCGCGCCTCGACGCCGCGGGGCGGTTTCGCCGTGTGATCCGCCTCGGCCGGTCGGGTCCGGGCGTGGAGGTCGACGCGACAGGCCTCGGCCGCGTCCGTCTGCGTTCCGTCCCCGCCGACTGATTTACTCAATCCAAGGAAACGCCATGCGCCTGATCGGCTCTCCCACCTCGCCCTATGTCCGCAAGGTCCTGATCGTCGCCCATGAAGCCGGGGTCGCCAGCCGGCTGGAGGTCGTCAACGGCTCCGGGACGCCGCTGGCGCCGAACGCCGAGACCATCGCCGTCAACCCGCTGGGCAAGGTGCCCTGCCTGTTGCGCGACGAGGGGCCGGCTATCTTCGACAGCCGCGCCATCGCGCAGTATCTGAACGCGGCTGGCGATGGCGGCCTGATGCCGGAGGGTGAGGGGCGCTGGATCGCGCTGACCTTGGAGGCGATCGGCGACGGCATTCTGGACGCGTCGCTGCTGACCGCCTACGAAAAGCGCCTGCGGCCCGAGGAACTGCGCTTCGAGCCTTGGGTCGAGGGGCAGAAGGCCAAGGTGAACCGCGCGCTCGATCATCTCGAATCGCGCTGGACCGCGGCCCTCTCCGGCCCGCTGACGCTGGGCTCCATCGCCGTGGGGACCGCGCTCGGCTATATCGACTTCCGCAACATCGTGGGCGAATGGCGCGCCACCCGTCCTGGCCTCGCCAAGTGGCAGGAGAGCTTCGCCGAGCGACCCTCCTTCAAGGTCACCGCGCCGGTGGAGTGACGCCGCCGGACGGCCACGTGGGCGGCATTTCCTCACTTTCGCCCAGATTGACCCTAGGTTACGGGCTGTTGCAGCCAAACCTGTCGGGTCAAGGAACGAGCATGCCGAAGAAATCCAGCAATCCCATCTTATTGGGCCTCGCAGTCGCCGCCGTCGTCATTGGCGCGTTTCTCGTCGGCTGGAAGATCCACCAGGATCAGAACACCGGTCCCGCCGAACGCTTCGGCGAGGCGCTGGACGACGCCGCCAAGGAGCTTGAAGGCGCGATCAAGCAAGCCCAGTAGCCTCGGTTTCGTAGGCTGGCGCGCGCGTCACGCACCCCGGCTGCGCGCCAGAACGCGGCGTCGGGCGAGGCCGCTGTCCTTGTCCGAAACGTAGAGAAGTCCGCAAAGGCGGCGCACAAGATTGGCTTCCATGTGGTCCATGACGCCATCGGCCTGCGCCACTTCCCAGACCCGCTCAATCAGCCAGATGCGCTGTTCATAGGGAATCGCGTCCTTCACCGCGCGGGAGAAGCGCACGATGTCCGCGGCCTGCGCCTGCGCGGCCTCGCCCGCCCTGCGCAGCGCCTGGGCCCCGTCCGCCGAAAGCTCGTAATGGTCGGCGAGGATGGCGTCGATCGCGCCTATCTCGGACGCCGCGTATTCGCCATCGGCGAGCGCCGCCTCGACCAACAACGCGGCGACCGCGACGCGGGCCTCGTCATGGGTCGGCGGCGTGTCGGGGCTTTCGCCGCCCAAGAGTGCGCGCAGGAAACTGACCATCAAATTGAGATAGAGCGCGTCGCGCGAGGGCGCAACCGGCTTGCGAGACCAGGCGTGCGGCGGCGTTTCATGCTGCGGCGAGGATTGCTATAACCGGCCGCCGATTGGGAGACGCCCAGCTTTGCCGAAGAACATTGAAACCGATCCGAACGCCCCGATCCTGCGGGTGGTGCGGCATATCGTGATCCATGTCATCTATCTCGCGCTGTCGGTGGCGCTCTACTTCCTGATGGCCGCCCTTGGCTACGATCTGAAAATCCACATCTATTTTCTGGTGGTCCTGCTGGCGCCGGTGGTCGTCTGGATTGCGGTGCTGATTCTGAGAAAGCTTCAGGCGCCGGGCCGGCGGCGCGGCGAGGAGCAGTAACGTTTCACTCACTCCACCGGCAGCGCCGTCGTTTCCTTGATCTTCTCCATCACGAAACTGGCCGAGACGTCGGCGAGGTCCACCTTGGCGATCAGGCGCTGATAGAGCGCGTCATAGGCCTTCATGTCGGCCAGCTCGGCCCGGATCAGGTAGTCGAGGTCGCCCGTCGTGCGGTAGACGCCGGTGATCTCGGGCAGGTCGCGCACGGCGGCGTGGAACGACTTCAGCCAGTCCTCCGAGTGCCGGCCGGCGCGCACCGCGATGAAGGCGGTGAGGTGGAGCCCCAGCGCCTCCGGGTCCGCCAGCGCCACGCGGGCGGTGAGGACGCCCTCCTCCTCCAGCCGCCTGACGCGCCGCCAGCAGGCGTTGCGCGACAAGCCGATCTTCTCGCCCAGCGCCTCCACCGATTGGCTGCAGTCGCGCTGCAATTCGGCGATCAGGCGGCGGTCGAGATGGTCAAGCGTCTCATGAATGGCGATCATCTTGAGAAAATATCCTATATTCAATCAATCTGGCAATGATGTTTGAGAAGAAAGCCCGCGGAGAGTCGCCCATAATTCCCATCAATCAAAGATATTGTGGGAGAACATCATGAGCCGACTGACCGACGCTTTCACCGCCCATCCCGCCTCGGTGGACGAGACCTACCTTGAACATTTCGCGTTCGCGCTTAGGTTCTCCGGTCTGCTGTTTGCGGCGGCTTTCGCCGCACTGGTCCATGCCTTCCTGCCGTTCCTGTTCGAGAAAACGGCGAGCGGGCTGATCCGTCGGCTTTACGCCCGGATCGAATATCGTGGCGTTCCCTCTCGGGTCGCGGCGATCCCCGCTGAATAACGGGCTTTCCGGACTAGGGAGGAAGACGGCGGGCGCGGCGCTCCCCCTACAAGCCGCGCCCGCCGGTTATCTGTGGCGAAGCGCCCGTCGCCCCGCCATACTCCGCGCGTTTCCCCGCTGCCGGAGGCCCCATGCCGATCCTTTCCGAACTGCCGATCCGCGGCCGCGTCGTCTATCTGGGCGTCGTGCATGACCGCGACGTCACATTGTGCTCCGACCCGGTCGAGCGGATCGAGGTCGATCTGGCCGGCTTCAAGCATGACTGGCATGCGGGGCTGACCCGCCCGTCCTGCGGGCGCGTCCTGAACCAGTATCCGCGCGGCACAAGGATCCGGAACGCGCGGCAGGTCACGATCCTGTCGGCCGAGGAGCTGGCCGAGATCGCCTCCGCCATGGACATTCCCGTGATCAGGCCGGAATGGGTCGGCGCCAATATCCTGTTGGAGGGAATCCCCGCGCTGACCACCCTGACGCCCAACACGCGCCTGATGTTCGACGGCGGCGTATGCCTGACCATCGATCTGGAGAACGGTCCCTGCCGCTTCCCGGCCGAGGTGATCGAGGAGCATCACCCCGGAAAGGGAATGACCTTCGCCAAACGCGCCTTGGGCCGCAGGGGTCTGACGGCGTGGGTGGAGAAGACCGGCGAGATCGGTTTGGGCGAGGAGGTGCGGGTGTTTCTGCCGCCCCAACGCCTGTACGCCCCGGCGCAGGCGGGCGCCGCCGGGTGATTCGCTGCGGGCGGCTCGGCGGTCTGCGCTTGCGTTCTCCGAGTCGCCGATCCGAACAGGCGCGATCGCGAAGGAACGCGGGTTTCCGATGGGAAACCCCTTTGATCCCAGAGTGTTGAAGGAATGCCGCACTCCAGGGGGATTGGGCCGAATCTCCGGCCGCGCCGCATGTCGCTGTTTCGTCGAATTCGGTCAGCTGATTTAAGACCTGCCGACTGATTTTCCGCCGAACGGAGCCCGCCGACATGGCCTTCAAATCCGATATCGAGATCGCCCGCGAAGCCCGAAAGAAGCCGATTCAGGAGATCGGCGCCGGTCTCGGCGTGCCGGCCGAGGCGTTGCTGCCCTTCGGCCATGACAAGGCGAAGCTCACGGCGGAGTTCATCGCCACGCTGCAGGACCGGCCCAACGGCAAGCTGATCCTGGTGACGGCGGTCAACCCGACGCCCGCAGGCGAGGGAAAGACGACCACCACGGTGGGCCTCGGCGACGGACTGAACCGGATCGGCAAGAAGGCGGCGATCTGCCTGCGCGAGCCTTCGCTCGGGCCCTGTTTCGGCATGAAGGGCGGCGCCGCCGGCGGCGGTTATGCGCAAGTGGTGCCGATGGAGGACATCAACCTTCATTTCACCGGCGATTTCCACGCCATCACCAGCGCGCACAACCTGCTGTCGGCGATGATCGACAACCATGTCTACTGGGGCAACGAGCAGGAGATCGACGTGCGTCGCATCACCTGGCGCCGGGTGATGGACATGAACGACCGCGCGCTGCGCGAGATCGTCTCGTCACTGGGCGGGGTCGCCAACGGGTTTCCGCGCGAGGCCGGGTTCGACATCACGGTCGCCTCAGAGATCATGGCGATCCTGTGCCTCTCCGACGACCTGAAGGACCTGCAGCGCCGCCTTGGCGACATCATCGTCGCCTATCGCCGGGACCGCAGCCCGGTCTACGCGCGGGATGTGAAAGCCGATGGCGCGATGACGGTGTTGCTGCAGCAGGCGATGCAGCCCAATCTGGTGCAGACGCTGGAGAACAACCCCGCCTTCATCCATGGCGGCCCCTTCGCGAATATCGCCCACGGCTGCAACTCGGTGATCGCTACCAAGACCGCGCTGAAGCTGGCCGATTACGTTGTGACGGAGGCCGGGTTCGGCGCCGATCTGGGGGCGGAGAAGTTCTTCGACATCAAGTGCCGCAAGGCCGGTCTGAAGCCCGCCGCCGCGGTGATCGTCGCCACGGTGCGGGCGCTGAAATCCAATGGCGGCGTCGGCAAGGACGCGCTGGATCAGGAGAATGTCGCGGCGCTGAAAAAGGGCTGCGTCAATCTCCGCCGCCACATCGCCAATGTGAAGCAGTTCGGCGTGCCGGTGGTGGTGGCGATCAACCATTTCGCCTCCGACACCGAGGCGGAGATCGACGCGGTGCGGGTCTACGCTGAAAGCCAGGGGGTCGACGCGATCCTTTGCCGTCACTGGGCGGAAGGGTCCGCCGGGACCGAAGACCTCGCCCGCCGCGTTGTCGAGATCGCCGAGTCGGGCGCCGCGCAATTCGCGCCGCTCTACACCGACGACATTCCCCTGTTCGAGAAGATGGAGACCATCGCCAAGCGCATCTACGGCGCGAACGAGGTGCTGGCCGACACCAAGATCCGCAAGCAGCTGCATGAATGGGAGGAGCAGGGCTTCGGCAACCTGCCGGTCTGCATGGCCAAGACGCAGTATTCCTTCTCCACCGATCCCAATCTGAAGGGCGCGCCGATCGATCATGGCGTGCCTGTGCGCGAGGTGCGCCTCGCTGCAGGGGCGGGCTTCGTGGTGGCGATTTGCGGTCAGATCATGACCATGCCGGGCCTGCCGCGCATCCCCTCGGCCGAAGCGATCGGACTGAGCCAGAGCGGGCTGATCGAGGGCCTGTTCTGATGCTGCGGGTGGTTTTCGCGGCGCTTCTCGCCTTTGTCGCCTGCGCCTCGGCGGCGCGGGCGCAGGAGGGCGAGGATCGGCAGGAGGGCTATTATTACCCGCCTGTCACCTCGACCGAGATCTTCGCCCGCGACCGCCCGATTGCGCCGGAGGCGGACCGGGCCGTGCGGGTCACATTCGTCACCCAGATCACCAAGGCGATGCTGGACGCGCCGGATACGCCGCCTTACGTGCTGTTCGCCAAGGGCGCGGAGGCGGAGAAGCTGATCCTGATCGGGCTTGACGACGAGATGTTCAAGACGCTTTACCGCGCGCGGGCGGTGTTGGCGCAGTTGACGTCGAATGCGCGGGGCACGGAGTTTTTCGTGCGCAGCGAGCAACAGACGACGGCGACCTTCTTCGACCTGCTGGTGCTGCTGGGCTTCGAAAGCCTCACCGTCTCGGACGGGGAGACCTGGGCGCATCGGATCGTGTTTGAGGCGAACCGGTAGAAACGGACATGGATAGCGTTTTGAAGGATCGGGCGGCTGTGATCGATGGGCGGGACTTCGCCGCACAGGTTCGCGAGAAGGTGGCCGAAGGCGTCGCTGCGCTGAAGGCCGAGCACGGGATCACGCCTGGCCTCGCCGTGGTGCTGGTGGGCGAGGACCCGGCCTCGGAAGTCTATGTGCGCAATAAGGCTCGCCAGACCGTTGAGGTCGGCATGGCCTCGTTCAAGCACGCGCTGCCCGCGGAGACGCCCGAGGCGGACCTTCTGGCGCTGGTCGGGCGGCTGAACGCGGATCCGGCGGTGCATGGGATTCTGGTGCAGTTGCCGCTGCCGGATCACATCGACGAAGACAAGGTGATCAACGCCATCGCGCCGGAGAAGGACGTGGACGGGTTCCATGTCTCCAACGCGGGCAAGCTGGCGACCGGGCAGAAGGCGATGGTTCCCTGCACGCCGCTTGGCTGCCTGATGCTGCTGCGCGACCGGCTGGGCGACCTTTCCGGACTGAATGCGGTGGTGCTGGGCCGGTCCAACATCGTCGGCAAGCCGATGGCGCAGCTTCTGCTGCGCGACAACTGCACCGTCACCATCGCCCATTCGCGGACCCGCGATCTGGCGGAGGTCTGCCGCCGCGCTGATATTCTG
>QKHF01000005.1 GCA_003250135.1 Paracoccaceae bacterium
AATGCGCACCTGCGCCGCATCCAGGGCCCAAAGTTCGGCGAAGGCGGGATTGGCCAGCCGCAGGCGCCCGTCGGGGTCCAGAAGCGCGACGCCGCCTTCCAGCGCGTCCAGCGTGCGCCGCTGAACGCTGACGACCCGGCGAAAACGCCTCTCAAGCGCGATCTGCGCGGTGATCTCCTGGAAGCTGAAGACCGTCCGCGCCGCCTCGTCCACACTGCGCTCGATGCGGATGACGGCGCCGTCCGACAGGTGCCAATCGTCCTCCGACGGGGCCTCGGCCAGAGGGTCGGCCCACTCGGCGACCTCCTCGCGCCACATCGGGTAATTCGCGACCGAGGGAAGGCGGCCAGAGTCTCGCATTTTGTCCAGCAGGATCTCGATGCGAGGGCCTTCGTCCAGCGCCTGCGGGGACAGCGACCAGAAATCCCGAAACGCCGCGTTGGCGTATAGAAGCCTTCGGCCCGCGCCGAACACCGCCACGCCCGAGCTGAGCTGGCTCAGCGCGGCGCAGGCCGCCTCGACGCCGCAGGCGTGGTTGCGCCGATCCGCGAGCAGGGGCGCGGCGAATCCCATTCCGCCGGGAGATTCCGTCGCTGTGAACATCTGGTAATCCGCCCCGGTCACACGCTGACTTTGCGCGGCCCTGGTCGCCGTCGCCGTCGCCGCGGCCGAACGCAGCCTCGGATCGTCAAGATCGAACCCTGCGGCCTCACAAGCGCGATTGCGCCAAAGCGCTCTTCCGTCCTCGCCGCGAAGCCACATCGGCTGCTCCACCAGATTCGCCGCGGAAAACAGCGCGCGCGAGTCCGGCTCGTGAGGCGGCGGTCCGCTGAGGCGCAGAGTCATGGCGATGCGGCGACCATCCGGATAGGCGACAGCGGCGACTTCTCCGCCGCAGAGGCGGGTCGAGGCGGCGTCATAGGCGCGTCCGGAGATCAGCGAGTGGCGCAAACCCTCGGCGACAGAGGTGTCGTGAACGCCAAGGCCGGACAGCAAGCGCTCCAAATCATCCGAGCCGGACCCCGCCGCCATGGCGCGCCGCGCAAGCGGGTCGGCCCGAACAAGCCGCGTTCCCGCCCATGTGAGCTCAATGACTTCATCGGCGCCGACCGGCGCCGCGCCGGCGGCTTCAATTGCAGTGATGGCCGGCCTCCCCCAAAATCCGGATATCGCCGCGCACATGACCGCTCATGCCCGGAAGTTGGGCGACGAATCGCTAAAAACAACCAATAATTGCTATTATTTATTTTTGATCAACTAAATGGAAGGTTAATTCCAAGCGGCTTGCGAGATTCCAACTTGCTGGCCGCCAGGCGCGACAGCGGCCAGGTGATCTCGACAATCGCGCCTGTCGGCTGATCCGGGCCCAATTGCGGCCTGACGCGAGCGCGGGACATCTTGCGCCGCTGTATTCCATTGGCGAATGAAATCTTGGCGCCGGTCCGTTGCAGCAGCGTCTTGGCGATGAAAAGCCCCAGCCCCATGCCCTGATAGCCGCCGTCGCGCCGGGCGCCTTCGGTCTGCGCACGGCGCACGCCCCGGCCGCGCGTGGTGACATAGGGATCGCCGAGCCGGTCGATGAGTTCCCCCGGAAAGCCCGGCCCGTCATCCCCGATGGCGATCTTGAGAGTCTCGTCGTCGTAATCGATATCGACCCAGACCTTGCTTTCCGCGAAACCGACCGCGTTCTGGATGAAGTTGCGCAATCCGTGGACGATCTCGGGGTCGCGGCGGACCATGGGCTGCTCACCCCGCGTGTCTTCGACGAGTTGGCCTCCGACCCGAACGATGATCTCCTTGCCCAGCATCGCGTGCGGCTCGGCCGCTTCGTCCACCACCGCTGAGATCGGCGCCAGTTTGATATGCGCGTCGTCTCGTCCGCCGCGCGACATGTCCGCCAGGATCTCGCGGCAGCGATTGGCCTGTTTTCGGATCAGCTCCAGGTCCTCGTAGGCTTCGGGCTTGTCGGCCAGTTCGCGGGCCAGCTCGGCCGAGGCCAGCTTGATGGTCGCCAGCGGGGTGCCCAGCTCATGCGCCGCGGCGGCCGCCAGACCGCCAATCGCCTCCAGCCGGCGTTCGCGCTCCAGCGCGGCGTGGGTGGCCGCAAGCGCGAGGTTCATGGCGTGAATCTCCTCCGTCACGCGCCGGGCGTAGACCGCGAGGAAGATCACGCCCACTGTGATCGCCGCCCAATAGCCGTCGATGAACAGATCAGGTAGGGAGAACACCTCTCCGTTGCTGAAAGTCAGCGGCGCATGGTGAAAGACGAGCACTGTGGCGGCGAGGACCGACAGCGCCCCCAGGATCACCGTCGAGCGCAGGGTCAGGATGGTGGCGCTGATGGTGACCGGCGTCAGCAGCAGCAGGGCGAACGGGTTGTTCAGCCCGCCCGTGAGCGCCAGCAGGAAGGACAGCTGCGTGAGGTCGAACAGCATCGAGAGCATGGCCTCGCGCTCGGACAGGCGCTTGGAGGCCGGGTGGATCAGAGTCGCGACCACGTTGAACCAGACCGAGGCGGAGATGGTGGCGAAACACAGTTCCAGCGGCGGACGCAGGCCGATGGTCAACTCGGCGATCAACACCGCCGCGAGTTGGCCTCCGACGGTCATCCAGCGCAGCGTCAACAGCGTGCGCAGGCGAATCCATCTGTCGGAGCGCCTTACGCTGAAGTCCTGAATGGCGTCGTCGGTCGTCATGAGTCCCGCATATCACCAAGACAGGCGCGCCGAAATGCTCCTTGGCGGCGCGCGGAGCAGGGCGGTTCGTCTGGTCTCGACCGCGAAACGGCGTTAGAGCCAGACCGGCTGAGCGAAGGAGGGTCCCATGCCGCGCTGGCTTCTCGCCGTCATCGCCATCGTCGTCGCAGGGCTCGGCGCTGCGGCGCTGTGGGTTTCATTGGCCCCGACGACGTCCGAGTGTCCCGGGGCGGTCGCCGGATCGGGCGAGTTCGAGCTGGGCGGGGGGTTCGAGTTGACCGACGAGACCGGCGCCCGCGTCACGGAGGCGGAGGTGCTGGACGGACCGGCGCTGATCTATTTCGGCTACACGTTCTGCCCGGATTTCTGCCCCAACGACGCGGCGATGATGGCGGCGACGGTCGATATCCTCGCAGAAAAAGGCGTGAAGGTGCGGCCGCTCTTCGTCTCGATCGATCCGGAACGCGATTCGCCCGAGGTGCTGGCGGAGTGGACCGATTTCTTTCATCCGAACATGATCGGATTGACCGGATCCGCCGAAGACATCGCCAGGATAACGAAGAGTTTCCGGGTCTATTACGCGAAGCCGGCGTCGCAGAACGACGCTGACGACTATCTGATGGACCATTCGACGCTGACTTACCTGATTGACCGAAACGGGGTCGTCAAAGCGTTTTTTCGCAATGGCGACGATCCACGACAGGTTGCTGATAGCGTCGCATGCCATATTGCGGAAGGAATGTGAGGGTCCCGCTCTGCATTGATCGAAGTCAACGACCGGATTGACGCAGGCGGCAAGAAAAGGATACTAGCGGGACGTTCTCAGCAACAAGTCGCAACAATAGCGACGGTGAGAGAACGGAAAATTCACTCGGGGGAGCGAAATATGAACATTGGCCAAGGCGCCATCGGCGTCGATACATCTCTGCTGATTGTAGACGACGACGAGCCTTTTTTGAGACGCCTGTCGCGCGCGATGGAGAAGCGGGGATTCAGCCCGTTGATCGCGGGCACGGTTGCGGATGGAAAGCGTATCGCGGCGACCCAACCGCCCGCCTACGCGGTCGTGGATCTTCGGTTGGAGGATGGCAACGGGCTGGACGTCGTCGAGTCTCTGCGCGCTGCCCGTCCTGACTGCAAGGTCGTGGTGCTGACCGGTTATGGCGCGATCGCCACGGCTGTCGCCGCGGTCAAGATCGGCGCGATCGACTATCTGGCCAAGCCGGCCGACGCGGACGACGTGCAGGCGGCGCTGCTGGCGCCGGAAGAGGCGAAACCGGCGCCGCCGGAGAACCCGATGTCGGCTGACCGGGTCCGCTGGGAGCATATCCAGCGCGTCTTCGAGTTGTGCGACCGAAACGTGTCAGAGACCGCGCGCCGCCTGAATATGCACAGGCGAACGCTGCAGAGGATCCTCGCGAAGCGCTCACCGCGCTGAGGAGCCCTGAAGACGCCGGAGCGATCCGGCGTCTTTTTTTGCGCCCAGCGACGGAGAGGGGGCGGACCCCCGTATCACCTGCGTTCGGATGGACCGGACGTGAGTTGAATACGGGAGACGCAACATGCGATCCATCGCTTCGCCGCGCAGCGCGGCGCTACTGGCCGCCGCCTTCGCACTGGCAGCGGCTCTGACCGCTCCAACCATGGCGAAAGCCGACGCCGGCCCGGGCTGGCGTCCGCACGCGGATGCGCGTGAGGACGTGCGGGATCATCGTGAGGATCGCCGCGACCGCCTTGAGGACCGGGCGGATCGTCGCGAGGACGTTCGCGACCGTCGCGAGGACCGCCGCGACGCCCGCCACGACGGCGGCTGGCGCGACCGGGCCGAAGACCGCTGGGACCGTCGCGAGGACGTCAGGGACCGCCGGGAAGACCGCTGGGACCGGGCCGAGGACCGCAGGGATCGCCGCGAGGATCACTGGGACCGCAACCATGGCCGCGGCCACGCCTATGGCTTCGGCCCGCGCCCGTGGAGCAACGCCCGGCTCGATCATCGTGACGGACATCATGACCATCGGCGCTGGCCGCAAGCACATGGCGGCCATCCGCATCGCTGATCCGCGAATCTCCGAGATTCACGGCGCCGCTCCCCTCCGGGCGCCGTGACGTGCGTCCCCGGTCGCCAGCGTGGCCGGGGACCCTTCCTTTCAGTCCTGGGGCGTCTCGTCGACGATGAAGTCGGGGATGGCGTCGCGCGCCGCGGACAGCGCGCGTTCCTCGGTCACGCCGTCGGGCAGGCGCAGCGCGGCGACGACCTGAAAGATGCGCCCCCCCGCCATCGAGGCGTCTTCCGTCGCGGTCGCCAGTTCGTCGATGCTGACGCCAAGCCGGGTCATCGCCGCGGACAGGTCCCGCACGACCGCGGGCCGGTCGGGCCCCACGGCCTCGATCTCAAGACAGGCCAGATCCTCGATCTCCGCCGCCGCGTCGCGATGCGCGCGCTCGACAGTGACGTGCAGCACGCCGTCCTCCAGCGCCGCGATGCGCTCGGCCAGCGAGTCGGCGTCCTGATCGGCGATCTTGATCATCGCCACGCCGGCGAACCAGCCGCCGAGGCGCAGGAACCGGCTTTCGGTCCAGTTTGCGCCCAGCTCCGCCGCCACGTCCGACAGGCGATTGACGAGGCCGGGCCGGTCGGGCCCGGACATGGTGACGACGAATGCGGCGCTCATGGCGCGGCCTCCCTTGGAAGTTTGTTTTGCCGCCACCATAACGCGCGTCGAAGGCAATATGACAGTGCGAAGCGACGCCCTGAACGCGGCGCTTGCCCTTCCTTTCCGCCGCAGCTATATAGCGCCTCACATAGCGGCGACCCGACGCGATGCGGCGGGACGCTCCGGGAATTGAGGCGGGCCGCGAGGCCCGCTTTTTCGTTTCAGACACCTGCGACGGCGGAGAGACGCAGAGACATGTCGAGCCTTTTGGCAAAGACGCCCATAGATCGGCGCATCGCCGACATCGTGCGACCCACCGTCGAAGGCATGGGGTACGAACTGGTGCGCGTGCGCGTCATGGGCGGCAAGGGCGTGACCCTGCAGATCATGGCCGAGCGCCCGGACGGCGGCATGGAGATCGATGACTGCGCCTCGCTCAGCCGCGAGCTTTCGGTGCTGCTGGACGTCGAGGACCCGATCGACCGGGAATACAGCCTCGAGGTCTCCTCGCCCGGCATCGACCGGCCGCTGACCCGGCTGCAGGACTTCGAGACCTTCGCCGGGCACGAGGCGAAGCTCGAGACCGCCGAGATGATCGACGGCCGCAAGCGCTTCAAGGGCGTGCTGCTGGGCCTGGAGGACGGCCGCATCAAGATCAGGGTCGACGGGCTGGGCGACGCGCTGGTGGGTTTCGACGATCTCGCCGACGCCAAGCTGGTGCTGACCGACGCGCTGATCGAGGAGAGCCTGCGCCGCGGCGGCGGCCCGCAGGGAGAGATTGACGATTTCGACGACGTCGAGATCGACGAGGACGAGACCGACGAAGACGACGAAGCGTCGCAAACCCGCGCCGCGGGAGGAGAATGACACATGAACACGGCTGTCAGCGCCAACAGGCTGGAGCTTTTGCAGATCGCCGACGCGGTCGCGCGGGAAAAGCTGATCGATCGCGAACTGGTGATCGAGGCGATGGAGGATTCGCTCGGCAAGGCCGCGCGGTCCCGCTATGGCGCGGAATACGACATTCGCGCCTTCATCGACCGCAAGTCGGGCGAGATCCAGATGAGCCGCGCCATGGAGGTGGTCGAGGAGGTGGAGAACCACTTCACCGAGATCAGCCTTGAAGAAGCGCGCCTGAAGAATCCCGAGGCGCAGATCGGCGACTTCATCACCGACCCGCTGCCGCCCATGGATTTCGGCCGGGTCGCCGCGCAGACCGCCAAGCAGGTGATCGTGCAGAAGGTCCGCGAGGCCGAGCGCGAGCGCCAGTACGAGGAATTCAAGGACCGCGTCGGCGAGATCATCAACGGCGTCGTCAAGCGGGTCGAATACGGCAACGTGATCGTCGATCTGGGCCGCGGCGAGGCGATGCTGCGCCGCGACCAGCTGATCCCGCGCGAGATGTACCGCACCGGCGACCGCATCCGCGCCTATATCAAGGACGTGCGCTCGGAAGTGCGCGGCCCGCAGATCTTCCTGTCGCGCACCGCGCCCGAGTTCATGGCCAAGCTGTTCGCCATGGAGGTGCCGGAGATCTATGACGGCGTCATCGAGATCAAGGCGGTGGC
>QKHF01000325.1 GCA_003250135.1 Paracoccaceae bacterium
GCGAGGCGATAATTGTTATTCTCGGAGACCTAGTTTGAAGCGGCACGCCGCTGGCTGTTGGTTTTGACCATCGCGCCTAAACTGGCGCCCAATCACCGTTCCTCGGCGTTGCTCATCGCCGAAACCGGCGTCAAAGAAAGGACCTGCTCGAATGCGGCGAGCAGTTCATTCCGTCGTTTTCGGTCAAGCCGGAAATAGGCGCCCTCGAAAGCCTCGCCGAGTGGAGAGGGCGCGTCTTCCAGTGCCTGGACGCCACCCTCTGTCAGCCGCGTATGAACCACGCGTCTGTCGCGCGTCGAGCGATACCGCTCGATCAGCCCTTTGGCGGCGAGATTGTCGAGAATGCCGACGACGGTGGCGGGGCTGATGTCGGCCTCTTTGGAGATTTCACGGCTGGTGACCTCTCCCAGATCGCGCACGCAACTCAAGACGACGAGTTGCGGCAGCGTGAGGCCGGCGGACGCGTTAATGCGGCGGGATTGCACATCCAACGTGTGCGCGATTCCTCGGAACGCTTTCAGCAAGCGACGGAGTTCTTCGGTCTTCGTCATGTCTTCCACGCCAAACCCCACAGCGACTCGCGCGGCGCGCGAACAAATCGCCGGGTCAAGGGTTGAACTCTAATCATTCGAATACTAATGATCCTTTCTCAAATCAACAATCAGGAGATTGAGGACCCGTGTGCGGCATCTGCGGAGAAATCACGTTCAATGGAAGTCATGCCTCGGCCGCGAGGATCGAGCGCATGGCGGACGCGATGGCGCCTCGCGGGCCGGACGGCGCAGGCGTGGTGGTCCGCGGGCGCGCAGGGTTCGGGCACCGGCGGCTGAAGATCATCGACCTGTCAGAGGCTTCGGCCCAGCCTTTCGTCGACACGGCGCTCGGCCTGACCATCGCCTTCAACGGCTGCATTTATAACTATCAGGAACTGCGCGAGGAGCTTGAGGCGCAGGGGTACATCTTCGCCTCGCACGGCGACACCGAGGTCATCCTGAAAGCCTGGCGCGCCTGGGGACCGGCGGCGGTCGAGCGCTTTCACGGCATGTTCGCCTTCGCGATCCACGATCGCGAGAGCGGGCGGACCGCCTTTGTCCGCGACCGGTTCGGAATCAAGCCGCTCTACCTCGCGGAAGTGGACGGCGCGCTGCGCTTCGCCTCCAGTCTGCCGGCGCTGCTCGCGTCGGGCGGCGTGGATGCGTCCATCGACCCGGTCGCGCTGCATCACTACATGAGCTGGCACGCGGTGGTGCCGGCGCCGCGCACCATCCTGAACGGGGTGCGCAAGCTGCCGGCCGCGACGATCCGCACCGTCGAGGCGGACGGAGCCAGCCGCGATCACACCTACTGGTCGCCGAGTTTTGAGCGCAGCCCGAATGACGCGGGCCGCTCCGCCGAAGACTGGCGCGACAGGGTGCTGGAGGCGCTGCGGGTCGCGGTGCGGCGTCGCATGGTCGCCGACGTGCCGGTCGGGGTGCTGCTGTCGGGCGGGGTCGACAGTTCGCTGATCGTCGGTCTGTTGGCGGAGGAAGGTCAGAAACACCTCGCCACCTACTCGATCGGGTTCGAGGAGGCGCATGGCGAGAAGGGCGACGAGTTCGTCTACTCCGACCTGATCGCCAAGAAATACGACACTGATCACCACAAGATTCACATCCCCTCCTCGGAGATGCTGGAGAACCTGCCGGGCGCCATCGCGGCGATGTCCGAGCCGATGGTCTCCTACGACAATATCGGCTTCTACCTCCTCTCCCGCGAAGTCGCGAAAACCATCAAGGTGGTGCAGTCCGGCCAGGGCGCCGACGAGGTGTTCGGCGGATATCACTGGTATCAGGAGATGGTCGCCACCAACCGCCCGGTCGCCGATTACGCCGGCGCCTTCTTCGATCGGACGCATACGCGCCTGTCGCAACAGCTATCGAACGGCTATCATGCGGATCGCGACGAGAGCCTCGCCTTCGTCGAAGAGCATTTCGCGCGCGCCGGCGCGGACGACCCGGTGGACAAGGCGCTGCGGCTCGACACCAACGTGATGCTGGTGGACGACCCGGTGAAGCGGGTCGACAACATGACCATGGCCTGGGGGCTGGAGGCGCGGGTGCCTTTCCTCGATCATGAACTAGTGGAGTTGGCGGGCCGTATTCCGGCCGAGCACAAGCTGGCGCATGACGGCAAGGGCGTGCTGAAAGAGGCGGCGCGGCTGGTGGTCCCGTCGGAGGTGATTGACCGGCCGAAGGGGTATTTTCCCGTGCCCGCGCTCAAATACATTCAGGGGCCCTACCTCGACATGGTGCGCGACGCCCTGACCAGCCAGGCGGCGCGCGAGCGCGGCCTGTTCCGGAAAGACTATCTCGACCAGTTGTTCGCCGCGCCCACCGAGCACATCACTAAGCTGCGCGGCTCGGAATTGTGGCAGGCGGCGCTGCTGGAGATGTGGCTTCAGACGCAGGAGGTCTGACAGTGTCCGAAACCCCGAAAGGGCCGAGACGTCGCAATCAGCAGCATCGCCTGCGGCGCATGCGGGAAGAGGGGCTGACGGCGCAGGTCGAAAAAGGCCGTTCGGCGCGGTCGGACTCGGTCGTCGACTGCGGATGGGGGCGGCTGATCTTCGGCAACACCTTCGACGAACCCGGCGCCATCGCCGAGGCCCTCCGCGGCGAGGGCGACGAGCAGCGGGACATCGCGCTCTACGTGAAGGACCCGCAGGTGCTCCTGTCGCTGGCGCCGCAGGACCTGTTTCTCGATCCATCGCTCACCTACCGGCTGAACCTCGCCACCTACCGCCCGGCGTCCGAGCGCCGCAGCGCGTTTTTCGTGCGCCAGCTGACCAGCCGGCGCGACGCCGAGGCGATCAACGTCATCCTGTCGGCGCACGGCATGGTGCAAATCTCGCCGGATTATTTCTGGACCCGGCGCGATCCGCGCTCGGTGACCGCCCTGGTGGCGGAGGACGCCCAGACAGGCGAGGTGCTCGGTTTCGTGATGGGCGTGGACCACGGCCGGGCGTTCGCCGATCCGGCGAAGGGCTCGTCACTGTGGAGCCTCGCAGTGGCGCCCCAGGCGCCGCATTCGGGCGTCGGAGAGTCGCTGACGCGGCGCCTGGCCGAGATCTTCATGGCGCGCGGCGTCGCCTACATGGACCTCTCGGTCCTGCACGACAACAAACGGGCGATCGCCCTCTACGAGAAGATCGGGTTCCGGCAGGTGACGATTTTCGCCGTGAAGCGGAAGAACCCGATCAACGAGAAGCTGTTCACCGGCGAGGCGCCGGGGGGCGCGGCTCTCAATCCATATGCGCGGATCATCGTCGACGAGGCCCGCCGCCGCGGCATCTTCGTCGAGATCGTCGACGCCGAAGGCGGCTTCTTCCGCCTGAAACATGGCGGTCGGTCGGTCGTCTGCCGCGAGTCGCTGAGCGAGTTCACCACCGCGGTCGCGATGTCGATCTGCGACGACAAGCGCACGACACGGCGGATCGTCGAGGCTGCAGGCGTCAGGGTTCCCGCCCATCTTGAGGAGAGCACGCCCGAGTCGCGGGCGGATTTTCTCGACGCCCACGACTCCGTCGTCGTCAAACCGGCCCGCGGCGAGCAAGGCCGCGGCGTGTCGGTCGGTCTGAAGACTCCCGAAGATGTCGAAGTGGCGTTCGCCTGCGCGAGGGAAATGTGTGACGACATCGTCGTCGAGGAATGTTTCGAGGGAGAGGACCTTCGGATCATCGTCATCGACTACAAGGTGGTCGCGGCGGCGCTGCGCCGCCCCGCCCGCGTCATCGGCGACGGCGTCTCGGACATGCGCAAGCTGATCAAGGCGCAGAGCCGGCGCCGGTCGTCGGCGACCGGCGGCGAAAGCGCGATCCCGCTGGACGCCGAAACCGAACGCTGCATCGCCGAAGCGGGCTATACGATGGATCAGGCGCCCGCGGATGGCGAGGAGGTCGTGGTGCGCCGGACTGCGAACCTGCACACCGGCGGCACGATCCACGACGTCACCGAGCGGACCCACCCGGCGCTGATCGAGGCGGCGTTGAGGACAGCGCGCGCCATCGAGATCCCAGTGGTGGGCGTCGACCTGATGGTCAAGAGCCCGCTTGGCCCCGAATACGTGTTCATCGAGGCGAATGAGCGCCCCGGCCTCGCCAATCATGAACCGCAACCCACCGCCGAGCGGTTCGTGGACTTCCTGTTCCCGCTTTCCATTCCCCAATCCGCACGAAAACTCCGCAGAGAGGCGTCCCTTTGACCAGCAGTTCCGTCCTTCGTCTGGATATCGACACCGAATATCTGCAGGACCAGCTCAAACGGCTTTTGGCCGAGCCCAGCCCGACCGGCTACACCGACTCGATCGTCCGGTTGCTATGCGAGGAGTTGGAGCGCCTGGGCGTCCAGTTCGATCTGACGCGGCGCGGCGCGGTCCGCGCTCGCCTTCTGGGCCAGCAATCGGCCGGCGCGCGCGCCATCGTCTCGCACCTCGACACGCTGGGCGCGCAGGTCAAAGCGTTGAAGGACAACGGCCGGGTGGAGCTCGTATCGATCGGCACATGGTCGGCGCGCTTCGCCGAGGGCGCCCGCACCACCATATTCTCGGAAAAAGGGGCGTTTCGCGGCACGATCCTGCCGCTTCAGGCCTCGGGTCACACATTCGGCGACGATGTCGACGCGCAGCCCGTCGGCTGGCCGCATGTGGAACTGCGGATCGACGCGCTGTCGACCTGCCTCGAAGACCTCGATCGCCTCGGCGTGCAGGTCGGCGACATCGTCGCCATCGATCCCCAGCCGGAGTTCCTGGACAACGGATTCATCGTCTCGCGCCATCTCGACAACAAGGCGGGCGTCGCCGTGATGCTGGCCGCCCTGAAGGCCTTGCAGGACGCGCCGCCGCCGCCGGTCGACGTGTTCTTTCTGTTCACCATCGCCGAAGAGGTGGGGCACGGCGCGGCCTCCATCCTGCTGCCCGACATCGCCTCGATGGTGGCG
Organism: Paracoccaceae bacterium; assembly: GCA_003250135.1. Lineage (GTDB taxonomy): Bacteria > Pseudomonadota > Alphaproteobacteria > Rhodobacterales > Rhodobacteraceae > SZUA-547. Next base: position 4,974 of record QKHF01000325.1, read on the forward strand.
GTGGACAACGGCACCTCCGCCTTGGGCCAGAACTCCTCGGAGTTCGGGGTGACGATCTCCATGGCCGACCAGACCGGCCCCTTCGACTATCACCTGACCCGCAAGATGGTGGAGCTTTGCCGCGCCAACGACATCCGTTACCAGAAGGACGTGTTCCGCTACTACCGCTCGGACAGCGCCTCCGCGCTGGAAGCCGGCGCCGACGTGCGGACGGCGCTGGTGACCTTCGGGGTCGACGCCAGCCACGGGTATGAGCGCATCCACATGCACGCGCTGCGCTCGCTCGCGGAATTGCTGACCTGTTATGCCCAGAGCGAGGTCTCGATCGCGCGCGACCGGACGCCGGTGGCCGGCCTGAGCGGCTTCACCACGCAACCGTCGAAACCGGCCGAACAGGCCCTGACCCCGGATGTCGGCCGGCCGAAGCCGTCCTCCGCCAAGGGCGGCGACGGCGGGTGACGCCACCGACTGCAAGATAAGCGAGACAACAAGCAATGAGCGCCGATATCCGAAAGATGGCCCTGTTCTGCGACTTCGAGAACGTCGCGATCGGCGTGCGGGAGTCGCGCTACGCCGCTTTCGACGTGGCCAAGGTGCTGGAGCGTCTGCTGCTGAAAGGCGACATCGTCGTCAAGAAGGCGTATTGCGACTGGTCCCGCTATCAGGAGTTCAAAGCCGCGATGCACGAGGCGGCGTTCGAGCTGATCGACATTCCGCATGTGCGCATGTCCGGCAAGAACTCGGCCGATATCCGCATGGTCGTCGATGCGCTCGATCTCTGCTACACGAAGGCCCATGTCGACACGTTCGTGATCATCAGCGGGGACTCCGATTTCTCGCCGCTGGTCAGCAAGCTGCGCGAGAACGACAAGACGGTGATCGGCGTCGGGGTCAAGAACTCGACCTCGGACCTGCTGACCTCGAACTGCGATGAGTTCATCTATTACGACGACCTGATCCGACGGTCCGAGAAGAAAAAGCCGTCCGCGCAACGTCGCCGCAAGAGCGCGAAGACCCCCGACGGCGAAGACGACAAACGCGCCGAAGGTCTGGCGCTGGTGCTGGAGACGGCGCGGGACCTGCTCGGCGAGCGCGGCGAAGAAGAAGCGCTCTGGGGCTCGATGGTCAAGCAGACCCTGAAGCGCCGCCGCCCCGGATTCGACGAAAGCTATTACGGCTTCAAGGCGTTCGCCGACGTGCTGGAGGAAGCCGAAAAGCGCGGACTGATCGAACTGGAGCGCGACCAGAAATCGGGCGGCCACATCATCCGCAGCGTCGTCAGCGAGAGTTGACAGGCGGATCGCGACGGAGCCGCATGCCCCAGAGGGTTCATCAACTCGACGCCAGACCCGAGAACCTGTTCTGGGGCTATTTCGACGCCGCGACACCGCAGGTTCTGGAGGTGGAATCCGGCGACGAGGTGGCGCTCAACTGCCTTCCCGCCGCGACGATGGAGGACCTTCCGCGGGACCGATCCGGCGTCCTGACCGCGCATCTTGAGGCGATGAGGGGCCTGTCATGTGTGGACGACCCCTTTTCTGCAAGGATTGAAATAGGCTGATAGTGGTCATTGCGGGTTGCGGTCATGTGTCCGGCCTGTTTGCACGGAGCGCATGTCCGTTGGCCCTGATGAAGTCGGCGCGCCGGGTCCCTATCAGACAGTCGAGCTTTGAAGCCCTGACAGGCCCACGGGTTGTTCCGGCTGCGGCCCCTCTTGATCATCATCATCCACATTCGCCCTTGCAGGTCTGTGCGGCGGTGGTCGGCCGCCGCAGCTCGGATTGGCTCACGCCATTGGCGCAGGCCGGTAGCTCTCGCCGCGCGCCAGCACCGCCCAGGCGATCCGCGCGGTCTTGTTGGCGACGGCGACGGTGGCGACGCGGGCGGGTTTGCGCTCGAGCAGCGATCTGATCCATGCGCCAG
>QKHF01000071.1 GCA_003250135.1 Paracoccaceae bacterium
CGTCGCCGGCGACGGTGCGAGTGCGCCCGCCGCTCTCCTTCCACTGCAACCCGTCGGAGATCGCGAAGATGCGGGCGTCGGACATGCCGCCATCCTTGTATTTCTGCAGGCGCACGCCCTTACCGCGGGTCATCTCGGGCAGTTCCTCAATCGGAAACACCAGCAGCTTGCGATTCTCGCCCGCGACGGCGACATGATCGCCGGTCACCTCGGCGCAGACCACGGCCTTGACCTCGTCCTTGACGTTCAGGACCACCTTGCCCGCGCGGGTCTGGGCGATCACCTCCTCCTCGGGGACGATGAAGCCGTCGCCGGCGCTGGACGCGACCAGCCGCTTGGAGCCCGGCTTGTGCAGGAACAGCGCGATCATCGCCACATCGTTCGGCAGGTCGACGCTGAGGCGCACGGGTTCGCCCATGCCGCGCCCGCCGGGGAGCTTGTCGCAACCGAGCGTGTAGAACCGGCCATTGGCGCCGAACAGCAGGATCTTGTCGGTCGTCTCGGCGTGGAAGAGAAAGCGCGGCCCGTCGCCATCCTTGAACTTCAACTCGGAATCGAGGGCGATATGGCCCTTCATGGCCCTGATCCAGCCCATCTCGGAGCAGACCACGGTGATCGGCTCGCGCTCGATCATCGCCTCCAGCGGCACTTCCTCGATGGTCGGCGGATCGGCGAAGCCTGTGCGGCGCGCGCCCAGCGGATAGTCCTTGCGATTCTGGGCCTTCAGCCGTTTCAGGTCGTCGATGAAGGTGACGCCGCGGAACCGCTTCGGCGCGCCGAACTTCTCCCGCGTCTCGCGGATCTGATCGGCGATACGGTCCCATTGCATGCCGCCATCGGCGACCAGCGCCTTCAGGTCCGCCTGCTCGGCCAGCAGGTCGTCGCGCTCGCGCCGAAGCTCCATTTCCTCAAGCTTGCGGAGAGAGCGCAGGCGCATGTTCAGGATCGCCTCGGCCTGCACGTCGGTCAGGCTGAATTCGGCCATCATCACCTGCTTCGGCTCATCCTCATAGCGGATGATCTCGATCACCCGGTCGAGGTTGAGGAAGGCGATGATATAGCCCTCCAGCACCTCCAGCCGGTGGGCGATCTTCTCCAGCCGGAAGCGGGAGCGGCGCAGCAGCACGTCGCGGCGATGGCCGAGATAGGCGATCAGCACCTCGCGCAAGGAGCAGACCCGCGGCGTGCGCCCGTCGATCAGCACGTTCATGTTGAGCGGGAAACGCACCTCAAGATCGGAGTTCTTGAAGAGCGTCTCCATCAGCATCTCGGGATCGACCGAACGAGAGCGCGGCTCCAGCACCAGCCGCACGTCCTCGGCCGATTCATCGCGCACATCGGCGAGGATCGGGATCTTCTTGGCGTTCACCAACTCGGCGATCTTCTCGACCAGCTTCGATTTCTGGACCTGATAGGGGATTTCGTCGACCACGATCTGGTACTGGCCGCGGCCGAGGTCCTCCGTATGCCAGACGGCGCGCAGCCGGAACGATCCGCGGCCGGTGCGGTAGGCCTCGATGATCGACTCGCGCGACTCGACCAGCGCGCCGCCGGTCGGGAAGTCGGGACCCGGGATCAGCTCCACCAGCTTCTCGACCGTGGCGTTCGGAAACTTGATCAGGTGCAACAGCGCGACGCAGAGTTCATCCACGTTATGCGGCGGAATGTTGGTCGCCATGCCGACGGCGATGCCGGAGGAGCCGTTCGCCAGCAGGTTCGGGAAGGCGGCGGGCAAAACGACCGGCTCCTCCTCCTCGCCATCATAGGTGGGCTTCAGGTCGACCGCGTCCTCGCTCAGCCCGTCCAAAAGGGCCTGAGCGACCTCTGTCAGGCGGCTCTCGGTGTAGCGCATGGCGGCGGCGTTATCGCCGTCGACATTGCCGAAATTGCCCTGCCCGTCGATCAGCGGATATCGAACGGCGAAATCCTGCGCCAGGCGCACAAGCGCGTCATAGACCGCCTGATCGCCATGGGGGTGGAACTTGCCGATCACGTCGCCGACCACGCGGGCGGATTTCTTGAAGCCGGAATTCGGGTCCAGCTTCAACTGCCGCATGGCGTAGAGGAGCCGTCGGTGGACCGGCTTCAGGCCGTCGCGCGCGTCCGGCAGCGCCCGATGCATGATGGTGGAGAGGGCGTATTGCAGATAGCGGTCGCCGAGCGCGCGGCGCAGCGGTTCGCTGACGACCGCGCCGTCCCCGCCGTTCCCGCCCCCATTCGGCCCTTCTTCCGGAGGGCTCATCTTGTCGTCTTCAATCAGGTCACTCACGGGATATAGCGATACGCTGCTCGGCGGCCCGGGTCTAGGCTGCTTCGCTCCGCTGCGCGGAATTTGGCGGGGGCTTTCGCATGGTCGGGAGAGACGCTATCGAACGCGCCATGAGCCAGAATATCGCCATCCGACCTCCCACCCTCGCCGATCGCGCCGAGTGGAGCGCGCTCTACTCCGCCTATGCCGGGTTCTACGGCGTGGCGCAGACCGAAGAGATGCGCGCCCGCGTCTGGGGCTGGCTGATGGACCCGAGCCACGAGGTGGAGGGGCGGCTGGCGGTGCTGGAGCGGCGCGTGGTGGGCCTCGCGCACTTCCGGCCCTTCGCGCGGCCGCTTATGGCGGGGACGGGCGGGTTCCTTGACGACCTCTATGTCACGCCCGAAGCGCGCGGCTCCGGCGCGGCCGAGGCGCTGATCCGCGCCGTTGAGGCGGAGGGGCGCGCGCGCGGCTGGGGCGTGATCCGCTGGATCACGGCGGAGGACAATGCGCGGGCGCGGACACTTTACGACCGGGTGGCGGATTCCACCCGATGGGTTACATACGACCTGAAGCTGTAGCGGGGAGTGGACGATGAGCAAGACCGGAACCGGTGGCGATGGCGCGGGCCAGCGCTCGATCCTGATCACCGGCTGCTCCTCGGGCATCGGCCATGACGCCGCGCATACCCTCCACAAGCGGGGCTGGCGCGTGTTCGCCACCTGCCGGAAGGAGGCGGATTGCGAGCGCCTGCGCGGCGAAGGGCTGGAGAGCTTCCGCCTCGACTATCAGGACGGCGAGTCGATCGCGGCGGCCGTCGCGGAGGCTCTCAGCCGCACCGGCGGGACGCTGGACGCCCTCTTCAACAACGGCGCCTACGCCCAGCCGGGCGCGACCGAGGACATCCCCACCGACGCGCTCCGCGCCCTGTTCGAAGCCAATTTCTTCGGCTGGCATGACCTGACGCGCCGGGTGCTGCCCGTGATGCGCGCGCAGGGCCATGGGCGCATCATCCAATGCTCGTCCGTCTTGGGGCTGATCGCGCTCAAGTTCCGCGGCCCCTACAACGCGTCGAAATTCGCGCTGGAGGGACTCAGCGACACGCTCCGGCTGGAGCTGGACGGCACGAATATCCATGTGGTGCTGATCGAACCCGGCCCGATCTCGACCAAGATCCGGGAGAATTCCCGACCGCATTTCTACAAATGGGTGGACTGGGAGAACTCCGTCTGGCGCCCGCTCTACGAAAAAGCGCTGATGCCCCGGCTGGACGCGGATGAAACGAAGGGCGGACCGTTTCAGCTGGAGCCCTCGGCCGTGACCGCCAAGCTGGTCCGGGCGCTGGAAAGCCCCCGCCCCCGGCCGCGGTATTACGTCACCACGCCCACCTATGTCGCCGGTTTGATGAAGCGCGGCCTGACCAGCCGGGCGCTGGACGGGCTGCTGGATAAATGGTCAAGGTAGCTCACCGCGCCTCCGCCGCTTCCAAAATCGAGATCATCTCGGCGTAGCCGCGCGCCCTCGCCAGGTCCAGCGGGGTGCGGCCCATCCCGTCCGGGATCGTCGCGTCGGCTCCGGCCTCGACCAACGCGCGCACGGTTTCCGTGTGATCCGATCCACCATCCCCCAGAATCACCGCCTCGATCAGCGCGGTCCAGTTTAGGTTGTTGACATGATCGAGCGGCGCGCCGCCCGCGATCAGCCGGCGGACCACCTCGTGATGGCCGAGATGCGCCGCGGCGATCAGCGCGGTGCCGTCGTAGATGCTGGTGACAAGGTTGGCGCGATTGCCCAACTCGATGGCCAGCGAGACCATCTCCGGGTCATTCGCCACCGCGGCGATGGTGACCACATCATAGCGATCATCCTCCAACAGGTTCATGTCCGCTCCCGCCTCGGCCAGCGCGATCAGCGCCTCGTCGTTGGAGGCGAAAGCCGCGACATGGATCGGCGCGCGTCCGTTCTCGACCCGCTCATTCAGGTCGGCCCCCGCCTCGGCGAGCCGCCGGATCGCCGCGGCGTCGTTCGTATGCGCGGCCCGGTGCAAGCCCTCATAGGCGCGCGCTTGGGCTGCATTCGGCGGAACCTGAGCACAGGCCGGCGCGGCGGCGCTCGCCACCAGGAGAATTGCTACCAAAAGCGATGCGGCGGAATTCATCGTCAACATCAGGATTCCAGCACCTCCACCGACAGGATCGTCGGCAGGTGCCGCGCGATCTCGGACCACAAGTCGCCCTCATCGAGGCTGGCGAAGACGGACCCGCTGTTTGTGCCGAAATAGACGCCTGCGGGGTCGCGCGCGTCGCCCGCCATCGCCTGCCGGAGCACAGTGAAGAAACAGCCCTCCTGCGGCAGACCTTCGCGCAGCGCGCTCCAGTTTCTTCCCCCGTCGCGTGAGCGCCAGACCGCCGCCGCGGCGTTCGGCGGGAACCGACCGACGCTGTCGCCGTTCAGCGGCAAGGTCCATATCGTGTCGGCGTCGCGCGGATGAACGCGGATCGGGAAGCCGAAGGTCGAAGGCAGACCCTCGGTGACGTCGTCCCAGCTGCGCCCGCCGTCGGAGGATCGCCAGACTCCGTGATGGTTCTGCTGGTAGAGAAGATCGCCCTCGCCCGGCGCCCGCATCATGTTGTGAACGCAATGGCCGATCTCGCCATCCCGCGGGGCGGCCGGGTGGGCATGCTCGGCGCAGCTTTGGGCATTGGACAGGCGGTTGCGCCGCTCCCATGTCGCGCCGCCATCCTCGGTGGCGAAGACGCCCGCCGCCGAAATGCCGACCCACAGCTTCTTCGGGTCGGATGGGTCGGAGACGATGGTGTGCAGAACCAGCCCCGCGGCCCCCGGGTTCCAGCTCTGTGCCGAGGGATGATCGGTCAGGCTCTCCACTTTTTCCCAGGTCCGGCCGCCGTCCCGGCTGGCCAGCAGGCCTGCGGGCTTGGTTCCGGCGTATAGCGTTCCATGCGCGTAGCCGAGCGACCAGACCTGCGAGAAGGCGTCCTCGAACGGCAGACTCTCCTCGGTCCAGCCCATCATTTTCGCAAAATCTGGATCATTGGCGGCCCAGTCGTCGATGGTTCCCTTGGTCAGCCGGGCGACCTCCCAGGTCTCGCCGCCATCCTCGGACCGCCATACGCCGGCGCCGCTCCACTCTCCGCCCCCGCCGGCCCAGATCACGCCGGTCGCGGGATCGCCGACGACATGGTTGATCGGCCAGCCGCCGCAGAACGGGCCCGAGACCTTCCAGCCGGACCGGTCCCCGCCGCCATCCACCAGAAACGCGCCTTTGTTGGTGCCCAGCAGCACCTTGATGCGACGTGACGACATTGGGAACCTCCGCTCTCTCGACCCAGAGGGAGGTTATCACGGGGCGCGGCGAGGGCGTTAGATCCTTGCCGACAAGAAAACGCCCCGCAGTTGTGCGGGGCGTTCCTGCGTCGATCGTCGAGACTCTTAGGCGGGCTGAACGTCCGGTCCGCTTTCGCGGCGGCGCCGGTCGGCCATGAACTGGTCGAACTCGGCCTTGTCCTTGGCGGCGCGCAGCTTGCCGAGGAACTCGGCGAAGGCCTCGCGCTCCTCCTCGAGCCGCCTGAGCGTCGTCTCGCGATACTCGTCAAAGGCGGTGTTGCCGGTCTCTCCGGCGTGATGCGCCCTACGGCGCCAGCGGTGCTTTCCGCATCCCATGCGTCCACTCCATAACATGTAACCCAGAATGAAGAGGCCCAGAGGCCAGATCAGAATGAAGCCCAGCACCATCGCGGCGATCCATGCGCCCATGCCGTACTCATCCAGCTTGGCCTCGGCCTTTCGAAGCCATTCGCCAATTCGCGTCACTGCGGGTCTCCTCGGCTCATCTCTCCCATGCCTCTCTCAATGTGAATGTTAATCACATTTACATAAATGGGAGAGGCGGTGTCGTCTGTCAATTCGTCGGTGCGAAGAATCTGCGGAAATCACCTCAAAGGCAGGTGGAGAGGCGTCCGCCCCGAATCAAGAGGCGGTCACTCGATGGCGCCCAGACCCCGCAGATAGACCGCCGTGCCGGCCTCCAGCAGGTCCTCCGCCGAAAACGGCGCCGGGCGGCGGCCCTGATCCGTGCGCCCGAACAGCGCGGTCACGCCATGCGCCATCGCCCAGATATGGTGCGCCATCATCAGGACGGGTGGGCGGCGGTCCGGCGGCATCGTGGCGATCACCGCGGCGCAGGCGTTCTCCAGCACGCGAAAGGCGCGGTCGCCCGCTGCGCGCAGCTCCGGGTCGGTCTCGCCCGAGACCCCGGCCTCGAACATGGCTGCGAAATAGGCCGGCTCCCGGCGGGCGAAGTTAAGATAGGCGCGCTCGACCGCCTCGAAGGAGGAGAGCGGCGACGGCGCGCCGCCGTTCCAGGCCCGCTCCAGGGCGTCGGCGAACAGGTCGAACCCACGTTTCGCCGTCTCCGCCATCAGCGCGTCGCGATCCTTGAAGTGGCGATAGGGCGCGGCCGGGCTGACGCCGGCGCGACGCGCGGCCTCGGCGAAGGAAAAGCCGTTAGGACCCTTCTCGGAAATGAGTTTCAGCACCGCGTCCACCAGCGCCTCGCGCAGATTGCCGTGGTGATAGCCCTTGCGGCCGCCCTGATCGTCTTCGGATGTGTTCGTTCCGCCCATGGCGCCGGTTATAGAGGCGGCGAGCGGCGATGTCAGTTTTGACTGGCGCCGCAGGCGGCGGCGGTCTACCTCTCCCCCCATGTCCGGCATCTTCTTCTACGCCGCGGTCGCGGCCTGTTTCATCGTCCTCGCCGTTCTGGTGACCGGCGTGCTGGTCTTCGCGCGGGGCGGCGAGACCAACCGCAAGTGGGCGAACAAGATCATGCGGCTGCGCGTGGTCCTGCAATTCGTCGCCATCATTCTGGTCCTGTTGGTGGTCTATTTCGCCCGGCAAGGGAACTAGGAGGCGGACATGGTCGTCCTCAATCGCATCTACACCCGCACCGGCGACGCCGGAGAGACCGCGCTGGGCGACGGGTCGCGCGTGCCCAAGACCTCGCTGCGCGTCGCGGCCTATGGCACGGTGGACGAGACCAACGCGACGCTGGGCCTCGCCCGCCTGCATGCGGAGGGGGAGATGGACGCCGCTCTCAGCCGCATCCAGAACGACCTTTTCGATCTGGGCGCCGATCTCTGCCGCCCGCAGGCCGAAGGCGAGGAGACGGCCGAATATCCGCCGCTCCGCATGGCCGACGCGCAGGTCGAGCGGCTGGAGGCGGAAATCGACCGGATGAACGAGGCGCTCACGCCGCTGCGCTCCTTCGTGCTGCCGGGCGGGTCGGCGCTGGCCGCGCATCTGCATCTGTCGCGCACGGTTTCCCGCCGGGCCGAGCGGCTGGCGGTGGAGCTTGCCGCAGGCGAACCGGTGACCGCGGCGGCGGTGAAATACCTCAACCGGCTGTCCGATTGGCTGTTCGTCGCGTCGCGCATCGCCAATGACGACGGGCGGGCCGACGTTTTGTGGACGCCGGGCGCGAACCGCTAACCACCTGCCAAAATTTCATACCATTCGACGGCGTGGGTCGTTTTCTTGCTGAACTTTCCCTTCGCCTCGCGATAGACACGTTCGGTCTGGATTCGGCGCTGGCGGCGCCGATGGGTTCCGAACTTGGGAGCTTTGCGCGATGAAAGTGCTTGTGCCTGTGAAACGGGTGATCGACTACAACATCAAGGTTCGGGTTAAGCCGGACGGGTCTGGCGTCGATCTTGCGAATGTGAAGATGTCGATGAACCCGTTCGACGAGATCGCGGTGGAAGAGGCGATCCGTCTGAAGGAAGCGGGCAAGGCGAGCGAGGTGATCGCGGTCTCGATCGGCGTCGCGAAGGCGCAGGAGACCTTGCGCACCGCGCTGGCGATGGGCGCGGACCGGGCGATCCTGATCGAGACGGCGGACGACGCGGACGTGGAGCCTCTGGCGGTGGCGAAGCTGCTGGCCAAGGTGGTGGCCGAGGAAGGCCCCGAGCTGGTGATCCTGGGCAAGCAGGCGATCGACAACGACATGAATGCGACCGGCCAGATGCTGGCGGCGCTGCTGGGCTGGAGCCAGGCGACCTTCGCCTCGGAGGTCGCGATCGTGGACGGCGCCGCGGCGGTGACGCGCGAGGTCGATGGCGGGCTGCAGACCATCAAGGTGACGCTGCCGGCGGTGGTGACCGCGGACCTGCGCCTCAACGAGCCGCGCTACGCGTCGCTGCCTAACATCATGAAGGCGAAGAAGAAGCCCTTGGACGTGAAGCCGGTCGCCGAGTTCGGCGTCGACGTCGCGCCGCGCCTGACCACGCTGAAGGTCACGGAGCCGCCGGTGCGCGCGGCCGGGATCATCGTCGGCTCGGTCGATGAGCTGGTTGAGAAACTCAAGAACGAAGCGGGGGTGCTCTGATGGCCGTTCTCTTGCTCGCCAAGCACGACAACGCGTCGCTCAATGACGCGACCGCCAAGACCGTGACCGCCGCGAAGGCGATGGGCGGAGACATTCACGTCCTCGTCGCGGGCGAGGGCTGCGCCGCGGCGGCCGCGGCCGCCGCGACGCTCGACGGCGTTTCCAAGGTGATCCACGTGGAGGGGCCGGGCTACGGCCATCGTTTGGGAGAGCCGCTGGCCGACCTGGTGGTCTCGCTGGCGGGCGACTATGAGCACATCGTGTTCCCGGCCACCACCAGCGGCAAGAACGTCGCCCCGCGGGTTGCGGCGCTTCTGGATGTGATGGTGATCTCGGACGTGATCGGGGTGAACGGCGCGGACGAGTTCGTGCGCCCGATCTACGCCGGCAACGCGATCCAGACGGTCAAGAGCGCGGACGCGAAGAAGGTCGCCACCGTGCGCGGGGCCAATTTCGAGAAGACCGGCGATCAGGCGGCCTGCCCGGTGGAGACCGGGGCGGCGGCGGCCGATCCGGGGCTTTCGGAGTGGATCGAGGACAAGGTGGCCGAAAGCGACCGGCCGGAGCTGACCTCGGCGCGGATCGTTATCTCGGGCGGGCGCGGCGTCGGCTCGGCGGAGAACTTCGCCATCATCGAGAAGCTGGCCGACAAGCTGGGCGCCGCCGTGGGAGCAAGCCGGGCTGCGGTCGACTCGGGCTTCGCGCCCAATGACTGGCAGGTCGGCCAGACCGGCAAGGTGGTCGCGCCCGAGCTCTACATCGCGGTCGGCATCTCCGGCGCGATCCAGCACCTGGCGGGGATGAAGGACTCGAAGGTCATCGTCGCCATCAACAAGGACGAAGAAGCGCCCATCTTCCAGGTCGCCGATTACGGGCTCGTCGCAGATCTTTTTGAAGCGGTTCCCGCGCTGGAAGGCGCGCTGGGCTAAACTGAACTATCTGAGGAGGGGGGGACAATCACCAACACCTTTGGAGGAGAGTGACATGTCCCGTAACGTTGTTATCGCCTCCGCCGTTCGCACTGCGATTGGCGGATTTAGCGGCTCGCTGGCAGGCGAGGCGCCCACAAGTCTGGCGGCGAAGGCCGCAAAAGAAGCCATCTCCCGCTCCGGCATCGGCGCGGACAAGATCGGCCAGACCGTCTTCGGCAATGTGATCCACACGGAGCCGAAGGACATGTACATCTCCCGCGTCGCCGCCATCGGCGCGGGCGTGCCTGAAACGTCGCCGGCGCTGACGCTGAACCGTCTTTGCGGCAGCGGATTGCAGGCGGTCGTGACCGCAGCCGAGGCGATCATGCTCGGCAACGCCGACGTCGCTCTGGCGGGCGGCGCCGAGAGCATGAGCCGCGGCGGCCATCTGCTGACCACCGCCCGGCATGGCATCAAGATGGGCGACACCGCCGCCATCGACATGATGGTCGGCGCGCTGACCGATCCCTTCGGCAACGGCCATATGGGCATCACCGCCGAGAACATCGCCGAGCGCAACCAGATCAGCCGCGAGGCGCAGGACGCCTTCGCCCTCGAGTCTCACCACCGCGCGGAGAAGGCGATCACCGAAGGCCGGTTCGAGAGCCAGATCATGCCGGTCGAGGTGCGCAAGGGCCGCAACACGATCGAGTTCAAGACCGACGAGCACTATCGCCCGAACGCCAAGCTGGAGGATTTCTCCAAGCTGCGCCCCGCCTTCAAGAAGGACGGCGTGGTCACGGCGGGCAACGCCTCGGGCATCAATGACGGCGCCTCGGCGCTGGTTCTGGCCGAGGAAGGCGCGGCGTCGGGCGCGTCGCCGCTGGCGCGGATCGTGTCCTACGGCCTCGGCGGCGTTCCGCCCGAGGTGATGGGCCTCGGCCCGGTCCCGGCCACCAAGCTGGCGCTGGAGCGCGCGGGCCTCAGCGTGTCCGACCTCGACGTGGTGGAGTCCAACGAGGCGTTTGCAGCGCAGGCCTGCGCCGTCAGCCAGCAGCTGGGCCTGCCCTCGGACATCGTCAACCCGAATGGCGGCGCGATCGCGCTGGGCCACCCGATCGGCGCCTCCGGCGCGATCATCCTGACCAAGCTGCTCTATGAGCTGAAGCGCATCGACGGCCGGTATGGCCTGGCGACCATGTGCATCGGCGGCGGCCAGGGCATCGCGGTGATCGTCGAGAACATCCGCTAGGGCGCCCGGATCCGCGCTTTCGCGCGGTCAGACGCCGAATTGCGCCCCGCCTCTCCGGCGGGGCGTTTTACCTTCTTGCCAGAACGCCGCCGCCGCATATACTTATGTTGCACCGCACAATAAAAGCCGTGTGCAACGCGCGGCGCTATGATATTGGAACGAACGGCGCCGCGGCGCGAGGCTGGGGAGATGGGTATGAACATTCAATCGGTTGGCGTTGTCGGCGCCGGTCAGATGGGCAACGGCATCGCCCATGTCTTCGCCCTCGCCGGCTATGACGTGCGCCTCAACGACCGCGACGCAGAGCAGCTCGACCGCGCGCTCGAGCGGATCGAAAAGAACATGTCCCGTCAGGTCTCGAAGGGGCTGATCACGGAGGCGGACAAGGCCGACGCGCTGGCCCTGATCAAGAAGACGCCCGACATCGCCGAGGCGGCCCATGTCGATCTCCTGATCGAATCCGCCACCGAGCGCGAGGACGTCAAGATGGCGATCTTCGCGGCCGCCCAGCCGCACCTGAAGCCCGAGACGATCCTGGCCACCAACACCTCCTCGATCTCCATCACCCGGCTGGCGGCGCGAACCGACCGGCCCGAGCGGTTCATGGGGTTCCACTTCATGAACCCGGTTCCGGTGATGCAGCTGGTGGAGCTGATCCGCGGCATCGCCACCGACGAGGCGACGTTCGATGCGCTGAAGAAGGTGGTCGTGCAGATCGGCAAGACCGCCGCCTACGCCGAGGATTTTCCCGCCTTCATCGTCAACCGCATCCTGCTGCCGATGATCAACGAGGCGATCTATACGCTCTACGAGGGCGTCGGCGGCGTGGAGGCGATCGACACCTCGATGAAGCTGGGCGCGAACCACCCGATGGGTCCGCTGGAGCTGGCCGATTTCATCGGCCTAGATACGTGCCTGGCGATCATGCAGGTGCTGCATGACGGGCTGGCGGACACCAAGTACCGCCCCTGCCCGCTGTTGGTGAAATATGTCGAGGCCGGTTGGCTGGGCCGCAAGGCCGGGCGCGGCTTCTACGATTATCGCTCGGGAGACCCGGTCCCGACGCGCTGAGCGCGCCCGGGCGGCGCGCGGTCTCCGCTATTTCCAGAGCCGCGCGATGCGCAGATAGACCGCCGCCTGGTGATAGACCATGCGGCGGCAGGCCTCCCGGAACTTCGCGACCTCCGAGACGCAGTGCTCCGTGATGTCGCCCGTGATCGACGCCTGAACCTGTTTCGCCGTCGCACTGCCGATGCGGGCCAACTCGTCATCCACCGCCGTGCGCCAGAAATCCACCTCTTGCGGCAGACACTCCGTCATCTGCGAGGAATAGTTCGTCTTGCAGATCGCGACATAGGGGTGAAAGCAGTCCGCGGCGGCGACCTTGTTTCCGCGCTTGTTGCGGATGCAGGCGTCGACCTTGGAAAGATCCGGACGAGGCATGACGAAAGCGTCACGAGCCATGGTCGGTTGAGCGGCGAAGAAGGCTGAAAGAAGAACGGCCAATACAACCAGGCCGGACGCCAATTTTACTTTACTCACTAGGGCGCCTCACTTGTCATTTCGATTACACGACGCAACAGTTCTACAGCTTCGATTGAATCCCATTCCGCGCCGCCGGTCAAGCGCGCGATCTCCCGGCCCTGACGATCCAGAATCAGGACCACCGGATAGCCGATCACCCGAGAGGCGCGGGCCAGCGTCGCGCGGGGATCGTGATAGAGGGTGAGGTCGCCGACCCCGATCTCGTCGAAGAACTTCTGCGACTGCTCCGCCGTGCGGTCGGAGGAGATCGCGGCGACGGTGAAATCCGGCCCGCCCAGCTCGGCTTGCAGATTGTCCAGCGTCGGCATTTCCTTGCGGCAGGGCGCGCACCATGTCGCCCAGAAATTGACCAAGACGACCTTTCCTTCGAAGGCGCTGTAATCCATCGGGTTCCCGGCCGCGTCGGTGAAGCCGACGGAAGGGGCGGTACGCGGCGCGTCGTGGATCACCAGAGTCGCCATCTGGCCCGTGCGCATGGCCTTCAACGCCTCCAATTCCGCCGCATCCATCCCTTCGGCGTTTGCGCCCGAAGCCGCCGCGCCGTATAGCAATGCGGCCAACAGAAGGGGCGCGCGGGACGAGATGAGCGAAGAGACCGAAAGCAAGGGCGCGAACGCCATGTGGGGCGGCCGCTTCGCGGCGGGGCCCGACGAGGTGATGGAGGCGATCAACGCCTCGATCGACTTCGACAAAAGGCTGGCGATGCAGGACATCCGCGGCTCCCGCGCTCATGCGAAAATGCTGGCTCAGCAGGGTATAATCACCGAAGCCGACGCAGGCGAGATCGACAAGGGTCTTCTCACGGTCTTGTCAGAGATCGAGGCGGGAAAGTTTCAGTTCTCCAAGGCGCTGGAGGACATTCACATGAACGTCGAAGCGCGGCTGCGCGAGCTGATCGGCGACGCCGCCGGGCGGCTGCACACCGCGCGGTCGCGGAACGATCAGGTGGCGACCGACTTCCGGCTGTGGGTGCGGGACCGCATCGACGAGGCCGACGCGGCGCTGACCGGGCTGATCGGCGCACTATTGGACCAGGCCGAGGCCGGGGCCGATACGGTCATGCCCGGCTTCACCCATCTGCAGACCGCCCAACCGGTGACCTGGGGCCACCACATGATGGCCTATGTGGAGATGTTCGGCCGCGACCGCAGCCGATTCCGGGACGCGCGGGCGCGGATGAACGAATGCCCGCTGGGCGCGGCGGCGCTTGCGGGAACCTCCTTCCCCATCGACCGGCAGGCGACGGCGGCGGCGCTCGGCTTCGACCGGCCTGCGGCGAACTCTCTGGACGCTGTCAGCGACCGGGATTTCGCACTGGAGTTCCTGTCTTGCGCGACCATGACGGCCGGGCATCTGTCGCGCATGGCCGAAGAACTGGTGATCTGGTCCTCGGCGCAGTTCCGCTTCGTGACCATCTCGGACCGGTTCTCCACCGGCTCCTCGATCATGCCGCAGAAGCGGAACCCGGACGCGGCCGAACTGATCCGCGCCAAGATCGGGCGCATCTTCGGCGCGCAGGCGACGCTGACCATGGTGATGAAGGGGCTGCCGCTGGCCTATTCCAAGGACATGCAGGAGGACAAGGAGCCGGTGTTCGACGCCGCCGACAGCCTCGGCATCGCGCTGGCGGCGATGACCGGCATGATCGCGGACCTGACGCCGAACCCGGAAAAGCTGAGGGGCGCGGCGGGCTCGGGTTTTTCGACCGCGACGGACCTTGCGGACTGGCTGGTGCGCGAGGCGAACATCCCATTCCGCGACGCCCACCACATCACCGGAACGCTGGTGAAGATGGCCGAGGACCGGGGCTGCGACCTGCCCGACCTGACGCTTGCAGACATGCAGGGCGTGGACTCCCGTATCGAGCCGTCGGTGTTCGACGTTCTGGGCGTCGACAATTCCGTGGCCAGCCGGACGTCCTATGGCGGAACCGCGCCCGCCCGAGTGCGCGAACAGATCGCCCGCTGGCGGGAGCAACTCGCATGATCAAGACCCTTCCCTTGGCCGCGCTGCTGATCGCAGCGCTGGCGCTCTCGGCCTGTGGGCGGCGCGCGGACCTCGAGGACCTGACGCCGGTGACGGACCAGCCAGCGGCGGCGGACTCCGCACAGACCGCTCCGGCGCAGTAACAGGCCCCGGCCATGGATCACTTTCTCTACAAGGGCGGCGTTCTGCACGTCGAGGATGTCCCGATCCCCGAGATCGCGGCCTCCGTCGGCACGCCCTTCTACGTCTACTCGACGGCGACGCTGACCCGCCACGTGCGCGTCTTCGACGAGGCGCTGGAGGGGATGGAGCACCTGATCTGCTTCGCGATGAAGGCGAACTCCAACCTCGGCGTGCTGGCCACCTTGGCGCGTCTCGGCGTCGGCATGGACGTGGTCAGCGGCGGAGAGCTGCGCCGCGCCCTGTTCGTCGGCGTGCCGGGCGAGAGGATCGTGTTCTCCGGCGTCGGCAAGACGCGCGAGGAAATGGCGCTGGCGCTGAGCGCCGGCATCCGCCAGTTCAATGTGGAAAGCGAGCCGGAGCTGGAAGCGCTCAGCGAGACGGCGGCGAGCATGGGCGCGACGGCGCCGATCGCGATCCGGGTGAACCCGGACGTGGACGCGAAGACCCACGCCAAGATCGCCACCGGCAAGTCGGAGAACAAGTTCGGCATCCCGATCTCCCGCGCGCGGGCCGTCTACGCCCGCGCCGCCGCGCTGCCGGGAATCGAGGTTGTCGGGATCGACGTGCATATCGGCTCGCAACTGACCGATCTGGCGCCGTTCGAAACCGCGTTCCGGATGGTCGCGGACCTGACGCGCGCGCTGCGCGAGGACGGGCACGCCATCCGGCGGCTGGATCTCGGCGGGGGGCTCGGCATTCCCTATGAGCGCTCCAACCGCGCGCCGCCCCTGCCCTTCGACTATGGCGCGGTGATCCGGCGCACGGTCGGCGACCTCGGCTGCGAGATCGAGATCGAGCCCGGCCGCCTGATCTGCGGCAACGCCGGACTGCTGGTGTCGCAGGCTATCTACGTGAAGCAGGGCGAGGGACGGAATTTCCTGATCCTAGACGCCGCGATGAACGATCTGGTGCGGCCCAGCATGTATGACGCGTGGCACGATATCGAACCGGTGCTCGAGCCCGCCCCCGGCGCGGCGCGCGCGCCGATCGACGTGGTCGGCCCGGTCTGCGAGACCGGCGACACCTTCGCCCGCGCCCGCGAGCTGCCAGCGATCGCACCCGGCGACCTCGTCGCGTTCCGCTCAGCCGGGGCCTATGGCGCGGTGATGGCGTCGGAATACAACTCTCGCCCGCTGGCGCCTGAGGTGCTTGTGAACGGCGATCGCTTTGAAGTGGTTCGACCGCGCCCCAGTTATGAGGATATGCTGGGGCGGGATCGAATCCCCGACTGGATTCTTCCCGCCGAGGAGGCGGAGGACGCCGCGGAGTGACGCGCGGCCCGCTCCGCATCCGGACGCGACAGCGCGGGAGAAGCGATGAGCGAGGCGCGAAAGCCCAGGACGACGCGAACCAACAGCCCTGATGAGGTGGCTGAACTGGTCGGCCGCCGCATCGGCTGGTCGCGCACGTCGCTGTGGATCGAGCGGGTCGCCCGCGCCTTCTGGCCGCTTTATGTCTTCCTGACCGCCGCGCTGGCCGTGGCGCTGCTCGCGCCGGTGGGCGCGCTTCCGTTCTGGGTCCATGTCGCCACGCTTGCGGTCCTCGCGATTGCCGCGGTCGCGTTGGCGCTGCGCGGCTCGGCGCGCCTATCGCCGCCGACGGACGCGGAGGCTTGGGCCAAGCTGGACGCGGGCTCTCCCGAGCGGCCCGCCACGACCCTGTTCGACAAGCTCGAAGCTGGCGGGGACGATCCGCAGACCCGCGCGATCTGGGCCGAGCACCGGCGGCGGATGGCCGAGAAGGCGCGCCGCCTGCGCCCCGCGCCGCCAGACCTACGGCTGTCCTCGCGCGACCGCTGGGCGTTGCGCTACGCCGCGCCGCTCAGCCTGTTGGGCGCGATCTTCCTGACTGCGGGCGACGGCGCCGCGCGGCTGGATGCGGCGTTCTCCCCCGCGCGCGAGGTGCAGGCGGCGACCGGGCCGGCGCTCTCCATCGAGGCTTGGGCGACGCCGCCGATCTATACCGGCGCGCCGCCCGTGTATCTGAGCGAGCGCAGCGGCGAAGAGGCCGCGATCACGTTGCCCGAAGGGTCGGTGATCGCGATTCAGGTGTTCGACGCCGACGCGGACCCGGCGCTGATGGAGTCCGTGGGCGATCCGGTCGCGCCAGCGCAGTTCTCCGCCGAAGGCGGCCGCGGCGCCGTCGCCGAGATCACCCTGACGCGCGATGGCGCGGTCGAGGTGCTTCTGGGCAAGCGCGTCGCCGCTGTCTGGCGCTTCGCCGCGATCCCCGACCAGCCGCCCACAATTTCCTTCACCGCCGAGCCGGAGGCGAACGCCGCCAGCCTGCTGGAGGTCTCCTTCGCCGCGGCGGATGATTACGGCGTCGCGCACGCCTTCGCGCGGATCGAGCCCAACGCCGAGGCGCTGGCCCACGCGCCCGCCGCCGAACCCTTCGTGATCGAGCCGATCGAGGTGGAGCTGCCGCTGCCGCTGACCGGCCAGGCGACGGAGGCGGGCGAGACCGTCTCGGAGGACCTGACCCGCCACCTCTGGGCCGGGCTGCCGGTGACGATGACCCTGACCGCCGAGGACGATATCGGGCAGACCGGCGAGTCCGAGACGGCGCGCTTTCAACTGCCCCAGCGGCGATTCTACGAGCCGATGGCCCGCGCACTGATCGAGCAACGCCGCTCACTGGGATGGGATCTGGCGCGCGCCGAGTATGTCCACGCCGCGCTGAACGCGGTGACGGCCGATCCCGAGGCGGTGTTCGACGACGACGTCGCCTATCTGGCCACGCGCACCGCGATCCGCCGCCTCGGCTACGCCATCGACGGCGGACGCGTCGCGGAGGAGGCGCAAAGCATCCTCGACCTTCTGTGGGACGCCGCCGTCCGGCTGGAGGAGGGCGACCTCTCGAACGCCGCAGAGCGGCTGCGCGCCGCCCAGCAGCGCCTGCGCGGCGCGCTTAGGCAGAACGCCCCGGAGGACGAGATCGCCCGCCTGATGCAGGAGTTGCGCGAGGCGCTTGCCGATTTTCTGAACCAGATGGCCCGGCAGGCGCTGCAGAACCCCGAATCCCTGGCGGAGATGCCAGAAGGGTCGGAGATGCTGGACCAGCAGTCGCTGGAGGAGATGCTGAACCGGCTTGAGGACGCGGCCCGAAGCGGCATGCGGGCGCAAGCCGAACAGCTTCTCTCCCAGCTGCAGCAGCTGCTGGAGAACCTGCAGATGGCGCAGCGCGGCCAGGGGCAGGGCCAGCAGGGGCAGGGCCAACAGGCGTTGCGCGAGCTTCAGGACCTGATCGGACGGCAGCAGGGACTGGCGGACGAATCCTTCCGCCGCCATCAGCAGCAGGGACAGGGCGAACAAGGCCAGGGCCAGATGGGCGAAGGCCAGATGGGCCAGGGCGGCCAGCCCGGACAGGGCGGCGGCCAGAACGGACGCGGGCCACGTGGGCCGGGCGCGCTGGCGACGGAGCAGGACGAGCTGCGCCGCCTGCTTGATGATCTGCGCCAGGGGCTGCCGCGGGGCCTGTCCGAGGGGGCTGGCGAGGCGCTGGACCGAGCGACGCGCGAGATGGGCGACGCGCGCGAGGACCTGCTGGCCGACCAGCCCGGCGACGCAGTGGACGATCAGGTCGACGCGATCGAAGCGATGCGCGAAGGCGCCGAGGCGTTGGGCGACGCGCTTCGCGCAATGGCCGCGCAGAGCGGCGGGGAGGGCGGCGAATCGTTGGACGGACCAGGCGACAATGCGGCTGACGTGGATCCGCTGGGTCGTCCGCAGGCCAGCACCGGGCCGCTCTATGGCGAGTCGGTGGACGTGCCGGACGAAAGCGAAGTCACCCGGTCGCGCGAATTGCTGGAGGAGCTGCGCCGCCGCGCCGGCGAGCGCGAACGCCCGCGCGACGAGCTGGACTATATCGACCGGCTGATGGAGCAGTTCTAGTCAGCGACCACCCAGAAGCGGAGCTTTTACTGGCCGCCAGCTGATTGCGGCGCCGCGGCCCCTTGCTCGTCCGACGCGGAAAGGCCGCCAAATAGGTAGCCCGCCTCGTCGCCGACAAACTCGAACGCGTCCCTCAGCGCTTCGGGCGCAGCGCTCAGAGCCCCGGCATAGGCCTCCACCACGGGTTCGGAGGCAGGGAATATCGCGATGATCTGTGGGCGGAACAGATAGGGCGCGAACAACAGCACGACGATCGCGAAGCCCAGCAGGAACCCCATCACGCTGCGCAAGGCGGAACTGGCGGGGCTCGACATGAACGCCGACTCCACCGGTTGGTCGGGCTTGGTCTTTTCCGCCTTCTCGGCCTTGTCCACCGGCTTGGGCGCAGGAGGTCGCGTTGTGGCGGCTCCGCCCGCTTGCGTAATGACCGGTTTCAGCTTGGGCGTCCTGGCGGCGGGCGGCTCCATCTCAACGACGCTCGCCTCGGCCGCTTTCGTCTCGGATTTTTCGTCCTTCGACGCGGGCGGCGCCTTGTCCGCCGGCGGCTCAGGGGACGCCGGAGGCGCCTGGAAAGCCGGTCGGGAAACTGCGCCCCCCGCCATCGCCGCTGGAATCGACAGCGGCGGCGGCGCCACCGACCGCCTGACGGAGCCGTCGCCGGAGACGCGCCAGGCTTCATTGCAGGCGCTGCAACGCACGCGGCGTCCCGATGCGGGAATGGCGTTGTCGTCGACCTCGTAGATCGCGGCGCAACTCGGGCAGGTGAGACGCATGGTCCTCGTACTCGCAGGGGGCTGCGGCGAACGCGCCGCGCCCTATTTCTATATCGGCCCCTGCGCGCTACGCCAAGCGCAGGATGGCGCGCATGGCGTGACTTGAGCCCGCGCCCGCGCTCTGCGATGGTCCCGCCGGGGAGAACGCGCGAGCGGAACGGGAAACGGCGCCTGTGATCGAGCTTGAAGGGGCGACATTTCGCTATGGCGGCGTCGAGGCGCTGACGAATGTCACGCTGTCGATGGAACAGGGCGCCATGGCGTTCCTGACCGGCCCCTCGGGCGCGGGCAAATCGACCCTGATGAAGCTGCTCTATCTTTCGCTGACGCCGACCAGCGGCTCGGTGCGCCTTTTCGGACGCGACGCCGCGAAGCTGACCCGGCGCGAGCGCGCGCATATGCGGCGGCGAATCGGCGTGGTGTTTCAGGATTTCCGCCTGCTGGACCATCTGAGCGTGCTGGAGAACATCGCCCTGCCCTTGCGCATCGCCGGGGCGCGGCCGGCGGATTACGCGTCGGATGTCACCGAACTGGCCGAATGGGTTGGGCTTGGAGGCCGGCTGAACGCCCGCCCGCCCGAACTTTCCGGCGGGGAGCAGCAGCGCATCGCCATCGCCCGGGCCGTCATCGCCTCGCCCGAGATCATCCTCGCCGACGAGCCCACGGGCAATGTCGACCCCGAGATCGCGGCGCGGCTGATGGGCCTGCTGCTGGAACTGAACAGGCTGGGCAAGACGGTGCTGGTGGCGACCCACGACCTGGCGCTGGTCGCGCGGCTGGGCGCGCCGACGCTTCGGCTGGAGGGCGGAAGGCTCTCCCAAGCCGGGGAGCGCGCCGCGTGACGGCGCCGCAGATCGTCCTGAAGCAATCGCCGCTGATTCCGCGCGGCGGAGCGCCCGCGCGACTGGTCTTCGCCACGTCGGCGGCGATGACGTTTCTGGCCGTGTGCGCGCTGGCCGCGGCCCTGACGGCGGAAAAACTCGCCGCGCTCTGGACCGACCAGCTGGCCCGCGTCGCCACCGTCACGGCCGAGATCGCGGACGGACCCGATGCCCGCGCCCAGACCACGCGGCTGCTGGCGGCGCTGGAGGAGATCCCCGGCATCGCCGGCGCGCGGGCTTTGAGCGAATCGGAGATGCAGGCGCTGCTCGCCCCATGGCTGGGGCCGGAGGCGCCGCTCGACGACCTGCCGACCCCGGTCATGATCGAGGTGGAGACCGGCGGCGCCGGGCCTGACCGGGCCGCGGTCGAGGCGGCGCTGGCGCGCATCGCGCCCGGCTCCACCTATGACGATCACGGCCGCTGGCGAGACTCGCTGGCGGACGCCGCCGGAACCCTGCGCGCGCTCGCCTATGGCGCGCTTCTGATCGCCGCCGGGGCCGCCGCGGCGACGGTGGCGCTGGCGACCAACGCCGGGCTGGCCGCCAACACCGCGATCATCGACGCGTTGTTGCTGATGGGGGCGGAGGACGGATTCATCGCCCGCGTCTTCGAGCGGCGCTTCGCGCGCCGCGCGCTGACCGGCGCGCTGTTGGGGCTGGCGCTGGCCGCGATCGGCCTCTGGAGCCTCGGTGACGCCGTGTCGGGAACCGCGACTCCGGGCGGTCTGGACCTTTCGCCCACGACGCGCGATTGGGTGGTTCTGTCGCTCACTCCCGCCCTTCTGACGGCGGTGGCCTGGGCGACGACCCGGCTCTCGGTGATCGCCGCGCTCAGACGGAGACGATAAGCGCATGCAACTGGTCCGCTCGCTGCTGTTCGACATTCTGATCTACGTGTGGATGGGCGTGATCGGCATCGCCTGCTTTCCCGCCGCCGCGCTGTCTCGGGACGCCGCCTACTGGACGATGCGGACCTATGCGCGCGGTGTCATCTGGCTGCTTCGGGTCCTCTGCGGAGTACGCACGGAAGTACGCGGTCCCATCCCCACAGGTCCGGTCCTCGTCGCCGCCAAGCATCAGTCCTTCCTCGACATCCTGATGCTCTCGGACGTGCTGCCCCGGTTCAAGTTCATCATGAAGAAGGAGCTGGTCTGGGTGCCGATCCTCGGGTTCTACGCGCTCAGGATCGGGGCGGCGCCGGTCAATCGGGGCAAGCGGTCCGAAGCGATGAAGAGCATGGTCGCAAGGATGGACAAGCAGTCCGGCGATCGCGGACAGGTGGTGATCTATCCGCAGGGCACCCGCGTCGCGCCGGGGGTCAAGGCGCCCTACAAGGTCGGCGCGGCGGTGCTCTACGAGCGCTACGGCCTGCCCTGCGTGCCCGCGGCCACCAATGTCGGCATGTTCTGGGGGCGCAGGAAACTGCTGAAGAAACCCGGCCTCGCCGTATTGGAGTTCCTGGAGCCGATCCCGGCGGGGATTCCGATGAGAGAGTTCATGAACACCATCGAAAGCCGGATCGAGACCGCGTCCGAGGCGCTGGAGGCGGAGGCGCGGGGCGACTCGGCCTGAATCACCAGCCGTGCTATAATCGCGCGCATGAGAGACTATCTTGCGCTGCTTATCCTGCCGGCGTTCGTGATTGGCGGAGTGCTGGAGATGTTTCTTCCCTCCGGTCTCGCCTTCACTATCACCATGGCGATCTGCGCCGTGGCGCTGGTGGTTTTCGCGTTCCTGACGGGGGAAAAGAAGCCCTAAGCGACGGGCGGCACACCGCGACGTCAGTTCAGCTTGGTGTCGCCCATCGAGAGGTACTTCTCGCGCCGCATCGCGCGCAGCTTCTTGCTCTCGACGCCCTCCAGCTCCTCCAGCATGCTGGAGATCGCATCCCCCGCCATGGCGATGGCGGCCTTCGGATCGCGATGAGCGCCGCCCAGCGGCTCCTTGATCACCCGGTCGATGACGCCCAGCTGCCTCAGGTCCTGCGCGGTCAGGCGCAGCGCTTCGGCGGCTTCTCGCATCTTGTCGGCGGATTTCCACAGGATCGAGGCGCAGCCCTCCGGCGAGATCACCGAGTAGACGGAATGCTCCAGCATCGCCACGCGGTCGCCCGTGGCGAAGGCCACCGCGCCGCCCGAGCCGCCCTCTCCGATCACGACCGAGACCAGCGGCACGCCGATCTGCAGGCATTTCTCGGTCGAGCGGGCGATGGCTTCGGACTGGCCGCGCTCCTCGGCGCCCTTGCCGGGATAGGCGCCCGGCGTGTCGATCAGGGTGATGACGGGCAGGTTGAACCGGTCGGCGAGGTTCATCAGGCGGATCGCCTTGCGATATCCTTCCGGCCGGGCCATGCCGAAATTGCGCTCAAGCCGCGATTTGGTGTCAGAGCCTTTCTCATGCCCCAGCACCATCACCGGGCGGCCGTGGAACCGGGCGAGCCCGCCCAGCACGGCGGCGTCCTCGGCGAAGTTCCGGTCGCCGGCCAGCGACGTGTATTCGGTGAAAAGCTGCCCGATATAATCGATGGCGTGCGGACGCTCGGGATGCCGGGCGACCTGGCATTTCCGCCAAGGGCTCAGGTCGTTGTAGAGGTCGGACAGCATCGACGCGGCCTTGCGGTCCAGCGCGGTCGCCTCCGCCTCAATGTCCATGCCCTTCTTCTGCTGCGCCATGGCGCGCAGTTCCTGCGCCTTGCCCTCAAGCTCCGCGAGGTCTTTCTCGAAGTCGAGATATGTGGTCATCGGCATCCCCAAAACACTATTGGGGTGCTAGGCGAAAATCCGCGATGATGCAACGTCGGCGCGCCCTGATCGGACGATTGGGCGCGCTTTTGAATCAGCCCTTCGCGCCCGCGATCAGGTCCATCTGCGCGACGATCACCTTGGCCTGCCGGACAGAGGCGAGGTCGACCAGACGGCCCTTGTAGACCGCGGCGCCCTGCCCGGTCCGCTCGGCCTCCTCCATCGCGGCGAGGATTTCGCGGGCTTCCGTGACCTGCTCCTCCGACGGGGTGAAGACCTGGTTGGCCAGCGCCACCTGCTTCGGATGGATCGCCCATTTGCCGACGAAGCCGAGAGTCGCGGCGCGGCGGGCCTGCGCGATATAGCCGTCATCGTCGGAGAAATCGCCGAATGGGCCATCGACCGGCAGCACCCCGTGCGTGCGGCAGGCGGCGACGATGGCGACCATCGGGTGATGCCACGGGTCGGGCCAGTGCACCGGGCGTTCGGCGCCGTCCTCGGTCTTGTCGCCCAGCATGTAGTAATTGGCCTGGGTGCCGCCGATGCCGGTGGTCTGCATGCCCATCGAGGCCGCGTAATCGGCGGCGCCGATGCTCATCGCCGCGAGGCGCGGGCTGGAGGCGGCGATCTCCTCGACATGCGCGACGCCCGCGGCGGTCTCGATGATCACTTCGAAGGCGATCTTCTTGGCCCGGCCCTTGGCCGATTCGATGGCCGAGACCAGCGCGTCGACGGCGTAGACGTCGCCCGCGTTGCCAACCTTCGGGATCATGATGCGGTCGATGCGCTCGCCCGCCTGCTCCATCACGTCGACCACGTCGCGATACCAGAACGGCGTGTCGAGCCCGTTGATGCGCACGGTCAGGGTCTTGTCGCGCCAATCGACCTCGTTGATCCCCTTGATGACGAGCTGGCGCGCCTCCGGCTTGTCATTGGGCGCAACCGAATCCTCGAGGTCCAGATTGATCACGTCCGCCGCGCTGGCCGCCGCTTTCTCGAACACCGCGGGGCGTGAGCCCGGCGCGAACAGCTGGCAGCGGTTGGGCGTCGAGGGCGAGGCGGGCTGGACCTTGAAGCTCATCGGGTTCTCTCCTGTCGCAAGGCGAGCTTGAGTAATCTTATTGCGCGAAATTCGTCGCGGCGGACAGTATCCGTCGCGGTGTCGTCTCGCAAGTGCGAAAAGGGTGGGCGTGAATGCGGCAACAGCATCATTTACCTACGGCTGTCCGCATGTTCCTTTGCTAGGCGGTGTGGACGAATTGACTCATCCTGTCTGAGAAGGATTCCCAGCGGCGTTTCTTGCTGATTCATAGGAGATCGACGAATTTACGGGAGATCGTCGATGTCCACGAAGATGAACGAGTCGGACTGGGAGATTGCGCTGGAGGTTTTTCGGGCCTGCCTGCCCCGCCGGGGCGCGAAGGCAAAGGATGATCGGCTGTTTCTCGAAGCCCTTCATCACTTCACCGTCCATAACATCACCTGGCGGGCGCTGCCGGAGCGGTTCGGGAACTGGAACTCGGTCTGGAAGCGGTTCGATCGGCTCGGCAAGGCGGGCGTCTTCGAGGACTATTTCGCCATGCTGGCGGGCCTGAGTGAGACGGCGCATCTGGTTCAG
>QKHF01000063.1 GCA_003250135.1 Paracoccaceae bacterium
GCGAGACGCTTCATCCTGATCCTCCCGGTTGTCTCGTTGTGCGTTTATTGGCGCTAAGACTGCCCCAAATCGCCGCGCCAAACAACCTGAAATTCATATTTGTGAATGTTTGATTATGTTGCGGCGCAACCTGAGGCGAGGCGCTCAGAGGCGCCCTTCCTCCCTCAGCTGGTTGATGTGACGCGCGTGGTACTTCTGGAAATGCTCGTCGCCCTCGTAGCCTTTCTCGCGCACCCACCTGAACATATCGAGCGTCGTCCATTTACCGAACGCGCCCGGCATCACCTCTACTGCCGCCTCCGCAAGAGTCTGGCCCTCGGCGACTTCCTCGGGCAGGAACAGCACGGTCGGCGTAAAGACGAGCCCCCAGCGACGCACCGCGTCCCGCTCGCTCAGCGCCTCGCCGTCGAAATCCGTCACCTCTTCGTCGCCGAACATGTTCAACTGAACGACCATGTAGTTTTCCTTAATGTAGTCAGAGACCTCCGGGTCCGAGAGCACTTCCTCGTGCAGCTTTCGGCAGTAGATGCATCCGAACTGCTCGACGATGATGGCCAGACGTTTTCCGCTCTCGTTGGCGGCATCCAGATCCTCGCGCATGTCCTTGAAGGTGACCGCGAACCAATCTTCCTTGTGCAGCTCGCCATTGTCCTGCGCCATCGCCGGAATGACGAAAAACGCAATCAAAGCCGCTAGAATTATTCGAACCATGTTTTTCTCCCCGTCTCAGCCCAGCGCCGGAACGTATTCCAGCATCCAGTTGGCGATGATCGGCATCGCATTGGTGATGAACAGAACACCGGTGACGACCAGAAACGCGCCCATCGTCTTCTCAACCGCGCCCATGTAGAGGCGAAAGCGCCGCATCAGCCGCATGAAAGGCTGGACGAAGAAAGCCGCAGCCACGAAGGGCGCGCCGATCCCGAGCGCGTAGGTCGCCAGAAGCAGCGCCCCCTCGCCCGCCGTTTCCTGCGCGCCCGCCGTGAATAGAATCGCCGCCAGCACCGGCCCGACGCAGGGCGTCCAGCCGAAGGCGAAGGCGAGACCGACCAGATAGGCGCCGGCGAGGCCGGCCGGACGACGCTCCACCTCCACCCGCGCCTGCCGGAACAACAGGGGAATGCGCACCACGCCCAGGAAGTGCAGACCCAGGACCAGAATCACCCCACCGGCGACATAGCGCATCGTGTCGAAATGGCGACTCAGCGCCTGCCCCACCAGACTGGCCGAGGCGCCCAGCGCGACGAACACGGTGGCGAAGCCCAGTGCGAAGGCCAGCGCGGACAGAACCGCCCGGCGGCGGACGCCGTCGGCGGCGGCGCCTTCGGTCAATTCCTCCAGACTCATTCCCGCCAAAAAACATAAATACGGTGGGACGATGGGCAGGATGCAGGGAGAGATGAAGGACAGTAGTCCCGCGAGCGCCGCGCCCCAGTACGTGACATCGAGCCCCATGTTTCGCGCCGCCCGGTTGCATTCAATACATTCTCATATTAGAGTTTTTATATTCGTTTTCGGCGTGATCGGTCAACGAAATGCTTCGAGCACTCCTGATCGCCGCCGCAATGGCGGCGCCGGGCGCAAGCCTGGCCGAAACCCGGCTGCTGATGCTGGACCAGCCCGCATGCGAGTATTGCGCGCTATGGGACGCCGAGGTCGGGTCGGTCTACGCCAAGACTGTCGAAGGCCGACAAGCGCCCTTGATCCGCCATCCGATTCACAGCGCGCCTCTCGATGGCGTGGCTCTCGCGCGCCCCGCGCGCTACACGCCGACT
>QKHF01000318.1 GCA_003250135.1 Paracoccaceae bacterium
CCAAGGGCCTCGGGCTTGAGGAACTGGGCGTCGAGATGGAGCGCGGCATGGTCAAGACCGATGCGCACTGGAAAACCAATGTGGACGGAATCTACGCCATCGGCGACGTGATCGCCGGGCCGATGCTAGCGCACAAGGCCGAGGATGAGGGCATGGCGCTGGCCGAGCAGATCGCCGGGCAGGTCGGCCATGTGAACTATGACGTCATCCCGGGCGTGATCTACACCAGCCCCGAGGTCGCCTCCGTCGGCAAGACCGAGGAGAAGCTGAAGCAGGAGGGCCGCGCCTACAAGGTCGGCAAGTTCTCCTTCATGGGCAATGGCCGCGCCAAGGCCAACTTCGCCACCGACGGATTCGTGAAGATCCTCGCCGACGCGAACACCGACCGAATCCTCGGTTGCCACGTGATCGGCCCGGCGGCGGGCGACATGATTCATGAGATCTGCGTCGCGATGGAGTTCGGTGCCGCGGCCGAGGACATCGTGCGCACCTGCCACGCGCACCCGACATTCTCAGAAGCGATGCGCGAGGCGGCGATGGCGGCCTCTCTCGGCGCGCCGATCCACATGTAAACCAAACGGTTTATTTTGAACTTGCAGCGCCGCTCCGGCTCCGGAGCGGCGCTTTTCATTGATTTAACGAAGAAAAACCCATCAGTTTTATCTCGTAAGGGTCATCACCGCCGCGCCTGAGCCATCCAGCAGGGTCAGAACGCCGCCCTCCAGCTGGTGCTTCCGTACGGCGGGAAGCTTGGACAGGAAGTCCCGCTCCGCCTCCATCGCCGGGCCGGCGCAGCCCTTCTTAGTCTGGAAGGTGGGGCCGAAGCGCATCGCCGCGCCCTCGATGCTTACGCCGCCGCGCCAGGTGTTGCAGGCGGTCGCGCCGCCGACCGAGCCGTCCTGAAAAAAGCGCATCGTGCCGCCGCCGCTCGTGGACCAGATCCCGCCGAACAGGCCCGGTCCCGCCGAAGCGTAGGGTTTGGCGACCGGCGACATGATCAACTCCACATGGTCCGACGCGCCCCGAGTAAGCACCGGGGCGTTGGTCTTGCTAGAGAAAACCGTCGCGCCGTCGCGGATGATCCGGCCGTATACGGCATACGCCCGGTCCTGAGAGATCGCGGCCGGGTCGTAGCTGAGCCGAAACGGAATATCGATGAGGCTGACCGGATTGAACGTCAGCTCGGAAATGATTCGCGCGGGGGCGTCCGGATCGGTGACGTCGAGCAGTTGCAGGTGAAGCGCCGCCCGATCCGGCGCGGAGCCGCCGCCGATCGGCTTTGCGACGCCGGTGATTCCAGCCGCGTTCGCCGGGCCGGCCGCCGCAAGGGCGAGAGGAAGCAGGGCGACGGCGAGGCCGCGACGCAGGAGGCGGAAAACGTTGTATGAGCGGTGCATGGCTTTCCTTGGGTGACGTTGGAAGGACGATCCTAAACGCGAATCGAGCGCAAATCGTTCCATCCGAATTCGACGAAAGGAAGCCACTGGGTTGAAACCGACGCCGACTCCCGCATCTATGGCCGGTGCGCCCAATCCGAACGTCCCGCGGCGCATCCAGAGCAATTGAGGGCCCAGCAAGCCATGTCCGATCTCGCCCCCGGCGCTGTGCGCCGCCGCGCCACCATCGTCTGGGCGCTCTACCTCGGCTGGTTCCTGGCGGGCGTCACGCTGATCGCCGGAATCATCCTGGCCTATCTCTGGCGCGGCGACGCCGTGGGCACGCCCTATGAGAGCCACTTCCGGCGCCAGATCACCCTCTTCTGGTGGTGCCT
>QKHF01000215.1 GCA_003250135.1 Paracoccaceae bacterium
CTTATGCAGATAGGGAGGTCAGACGCGATCGCCACCCCAAATCCGGACATTGTCTCCGGGGCGGGCGACCATCCGAAAAGCGAAAAGGGCCGCGCCTTGCGGCGCGACCCCTCACTGTCCCTCTTAAGCGGGGATTGGCTTACATCATGCCGTCCATGCCGCCCATGCCGCCCATGCCGCCCATGCCGCCGCCATGGCCCTTCGGCTCCGGCGCGTCGGCGATCATGGCTTCGGTGGTGATCAGCAGGCCCGCGACGGACGCGGCGTCCTCAAGCGCGGTGCGCACGACCTTGGCCGGGTCGATGATGCCCTTGGCCATCAGGTCGCCGTACTCCTCGGCCTGCGCGTCGAAGCCGAAGTGCAGGTCGGTGGACTCCAGCACCTTGCCGGCCACGACCGCGCCGTCGACGCCCGAGTTCTCGGCGATCTGACGGATCGGGGCCTGCAGAGCGCGGCGAACGATCTTCACGCCGGCTTCCTGGTCCGGGTTGTCGACCTTGACGCCGTCCAGCGAGCGGGACGCGTGCAGCAGGGCGACGCCGCCGCCCGGAACCACGCCTTCCTGAACCGCGGCGCGGGTGGCGTTCAGCGCGTCGTCGACGCGGTCCTTGCGCTCCTTCACCTCGACCTCGGTGGCGCCGCCGACGCGGATCACCGCAACGCCGCCCGCGAGCTTGGCCAGCCGCTCCTGCAGCTTCTCGCGGTCGTAGTCCGAGGTGGTCTCCTCGATCTGCTGACGGATCTGGGTGACGCGAGCCTCGATCTCGGCCTTCTCGCCGGCGCCGTCGACGACGGTGGTGTCGTCCTTCGAGATGCGGACCTTCTTGGCGCGGCCCAGCATGTTGACGCCGACATTCTCAAGCTTCATGCCGAGGTCGTCCGAGATCACCTGGCCGCCGGTCAGGATCGCGATGTCCTGCAGCATGGCCTTGCGGCGGTCGCCGAAGCCCGGCGCCTTGACGGCGGCGATCTTCAGGCCGCCGCGCAGCTTGTTGACGACGAGCGTGGCCAGAGCCTCGCCCTCGACGTCCTCGGCGATGATCAGCAGCGGCTTGCCGGTCTGGATGACGGTCTCGAGCAGCGGGACCATCGGCTGCAGCGAGGAGAGCTTCTTCTCGTGCAGCAGGATGTAGGCGTCCTCAAGCTCGGCCACCATCTTGTCGGCGTTGGTGATGAAGTAGGGGCTCAGGTAGCCGCGGTCGAACTGCATGCCCTCGACGACCTCGGTCTCGGTGTCGAGGCCCTTGGCCTCCTCGACCGTGATCACGCCCTCGTTGCCGACCTTCTGCATGGCGTCGGCGATCTGCTCGCCGATCGCGGTCTCGCCGTTGGCGGAGATGGCGCCGACCTTGGCGACCTCGGCGCTGTCGGCCACCGGGCGCGACATGTCCTTGATCTCGGCGACGACCTTGGCGACGGCCGCGTCGATGCCGCGCTTCAGGTCCATCGGGTTCATGCCGGCCGCGACCGACTTCAGGCCCTCGCGGACGATCGCCTGGGCCAGAACGGTGGCGGTGGTGGTGCCGTCGCCGGCCTCGTCATTGGTGCGGGAGGCGACCTCGCGCACCATCTGCGCGCCCATGTTCTCGAACTTGTCGGAAAGCTCGATCTCCTTGGCGACGGTGACGCCGTCCTTGGTGATGCGCGGCGCGCCGAACGACTTGTCGATCACGACGTTGCGGCCCTTGGGGCCGAGGGTGACCTTGACCGCGTCGGCCAGAATGTCGACGCCTTTGAGCATGCGCTCGCGCGCGTCGGTGTGGAACTTGACGTCCTTGGCAGCCATTTTCGGTTGCTCCTGATGTCTTGGAAAATTTCAGTTGTGACGGATGACGGTGTCGCGGATCAGGCGGCGGCCTTCGCGGCGCCTTCCTCGACGATGATCCCGAGGATGTCGGATTCCTTCATGATGAGGAGATCCTTACCATCCACCTTGACCTCGGTGCCGGACCACTTGCCGAACAGCACGCGGTCGCCGGCCTTGACGGCCATCGGAATCAGTTCGCCCGAATCCTTGCGCGCGCCTTCGCCAACGGCGACGATCTCGCCCTCAGAGGGCTTTTCCTTGGCGGAGTCGGGGATGATCAGGCCGCCGGCGGTTTTCTCTTCGCTCTCGATGCGGCGGACGAGCACGCGATCGTGCAGAGGCTTGAAAGCCATAGGTCGCTCCTAAGCTTTGGTTTCATGTCCAACGGGCGGCCCGGTTCCTCCCCGGAATTGCTGTTAGCACTCGCCGCCCATGAGTGCTAACGCCGGGATGTGTGGGAGATAGTAGGAGCGCTTTTTCACGTCAACCCGTGATTTCGGAGAATTGGCGAGATCCTCGCCCCAGCGGCGGCGTCGCGCGGTTTTCCGCCCAAGCGCGGCTCTTCATCCGATTGACCGGACGGCGCGCGGGCCCTATCGAGCGCTCGTGACCGCAGCCGCCTCAGACCGGAGCTCCCGATGACCGCCAGACTCATTCACTCCATCGACGAGATCGCCGGAGGCTATGACGCCCTGCTCTGCGACATCTGGGGGGTCTATCACAACGGCCTACGCCCCTATCCGGAGGCGACGGACGCGCTGCGCCGGTTCCGCGACAAGGGTGGAGTGGTGGTCCTGTTGACCAACGCGCCGCGGCCCTGGACCGCGGTGCGCGCGCAACTCGACGGGATGGGCGCGCCCGAGGACAGCTATGACGCCATCGTCTCGTCCGGCGATGCGGCGAAGGCGGCGGTGGCCAGCGGCGTCTGGGGGCGCAAGCTGTTCCATATCGGCGCGCCGAAGGACGAGCCGTTCTTCGAGGGCGCGGATATCGATCGCGTGCCGCTGGATCAGGCGGAGGCGATCGTCTGCACCGGCCTGTTCGACGACGATGTGGAGACGCCGCAGGATTACGCCGACACCATCGCCGCGGGCGTCGCCAAGGGGCTGAAGCTGCTCTGCGCCAACCCGGACATCGTGGTCGACAAGGGCCACAAGCGCATCTTCTGCGCGGGCGCCATCGCCGAGGCCTACAAGGATGCGGGCGGCGAGTCGGTCTATTTCGGCAAGCCGCATCTGCCGATCTACGACCTCGCGCGCCAAGTGCTGGAGGAGAAAGCCGGGCGACCCATCGATGCGCGGCGCATCCTGGCCGTCGGCGACGGGGTGAAGACCGATGTCGCCGGCGCCGGCGCGGCGAATCTGGATTGCCTGTTCATCATCGGCGGCCTCGCGGCGGCGGAGATCGGCCGTCGCGACGGCGGGCCGGACCCGGATCGCCTGCGCGCCTTCCTTCAGGGCAATCAGGTTTTCCCGCGCTACGCCATGGACAACCTGAAATAGGCGGGTAACAGAATTACCACTTTGGTCGCGTCTGTGTAATTTTCTGTCGCAAGGTTGTTGCGCTGCACCTGCGAAATGTGTATTCAACGCACATCCGCTGAGGGCGGAGATTCGAAATGGAGCGCAAGTCGATGTTTGAAGAGAACGAACAGGTCGCCGCTGACGCCCAGCATGACGATCAGGAGGCCGCAAACCTGAACGCCGATCTGGCGCCGCAGGATCGCGTGCCCCATGAGTTCACCGATGAGATCACCACGATCTATATCGAGGACATCGACGTAGGCCTGACCCGGATGCGCAGCAAGGCGATCACCCAGCGTGACCTGGAGCTGTTCGGCGAAGTCAGCGGCGATATGAACCCGGTCCATTTCGATGACGAGTACGCCAACGGGACCATGTTCAAGGGCCGCATCGTGCACGGCATGCTGACCGCCAGCCTGATCTCGGCCGTCATCGGCCAGCAGCTGCCGGGGCAGGGGACCGTGTATCTGAAGCAGGACCTGACCTTCATGGCTCCGGTGCGCCCGGGCGACGTGGTCGACGCCAAGGTCACCGTGACGGATGTGAACCTGCGTCGCAGCCGAGTCTCGCTTGATTGCCAGGTCTCGGTGGGCGATACGGTCGTGCTGAAGGGCGAAGCGCTGGTCATGGCGCCGTCCCGCGGCGACAAGGCCGAGTCGTAACATCAGGTCCGCACCCGGCGGGCCGCCCGTCGGGAGCGCTATGCGGATCATCAGAGACAGAGGACGCGTCGGCGATGAGGATCGCGGCGCGTCCGTCGCTTTAGGCAATTTCGACGGCGTGCATCACGGTCACCGCGCGGTGATCGAGCGCGCCCGCGCCCGCGCTTCGGAACTGTCCGCGCCCCTGGGCGTCATCACCTTCGAGCCGCATCCGCGCGAATTCTTCGGCCGGGCCGGAGAGCCATTCCGCCTGATGTCCGTCGACGCCAAGATTCACCGGCTGCAGAAGCTGGGCGTCGAGCTGCTCTATATCCTCGAATTCAACAAGGACCTCTCCTCGATGACCGCCGAGGAGTTCGCGACCGACGTTCTGGCCGGCGCCTATGGCGTGCGCCACGTCTCGGTCGGCGCCGATTTCCGCTTCGGCAAGGGCCGGTCGGGCGATATCGCCGCGCTGGCGAGCTTTGGCGAGAAACTGGGCTTCACCGTCGAAGGCGTCCCATTGGTGGGCGAAGGGAAGCCGTTTTCCTCGACCGCGATTCGAGAGGCGCTGCATGAGGGCCGCCCGCAGGACGCGGCGGCGATGCTGGGCCATTGGCATCGGATCGACGGACCGGTGCAGTCAGGCGACAGGCGCGGGCGCCAGTTGGGCTATCCCACCGCCAATCTGGCGCTGGGCGGCACCGTGAACCCCGCCTTCGGAGTCTACGCCGTGTTCGTCGATGTTCTGACCGGGCCGCATGCCGGAAATTATCAGGGCGTCGCCAGTATCGGCGTGCGCCCGACCTTTGGCGAGAACGCCCCCAATTTCGAGGTGCACATCTTCGATTTCGAGGGCGACATCTACGGTCAGGACATCTCGGTCGCGCTGGTTTCGCGGCTGCGCCCCGAGCGCCGCTTCGAGAATCTGGAGGCCCTGAAGGCGCAGATGGACGCCGACGCCGCCGCCGCCCGCGCCGCCCTGGCCGCCGCGAGCGCGGGGTGACGGAAACCCCGGCCCGCATGGCCGAACTGATGCGGGCGCGTCGGTTCTGGCCGCTGTTCTGGGTGATGTTTCTGGGCGCCTTCAACGACCAGGTGTTCAAGAACGCCTTCGTCGCCCTGCTGACCTTTCGCTTGGCCGACCGGCTGGGGCTGAACGCCGATCTCCACAACCTCGCCGCCGCCGGCCTGTTCATCCTGCCCTTCGCGCTGTTCTCGCCGGTGGCCGGGCAACTGGCGGACCGGTTCGACAAGGCGGGCGTTATGCGTTGGGTGAAGGCGGCGGAGATCGCGCTGATGGCTGTGGCGGCTGTCGCCTATCACCTGCAATCCATCCAGTTGCTCTATGTCCTTGTCTTCCTGATGGGGGCGCAATCGGCGTTCTTCGGCCCGGTGAAATACGCGGCGCTGGCGCAATACCTGCCGCGGGCGGAGTTGATGGCGGGCAATGGGCTGATCCAGGCGGGGACCTTTCTGGCGATCCTGCTGGGCCAGATCGCCGGCGCCAAGCTGGTGCTGACGCCCGGCGGGGTGACGCTGGTCTCCGTCGCGGTCGTCGCGATCGCGGTGATCGGCTTCCTCTGTTCGCTGGCCGCACGTCCCGCGCCGCCCGATCCGGACGCCGCGCATGAGGTGAACTGGAACCCGGTCTCCGCCATCCGCCACGTACTGGCCGAAAACGCCGCCGATCGGCCGGTGTTCCGCATCTCGCTGGCCATCGCCTGGTTCTGGTTCGCAGGCGCAGCCTATCTGGCGCTGGCGCTGCCCTTCGCCAAGCAGGCGCTGGGCGCGTCCGAGGACGTGGCGGTGCTGCTACTGACCATGTTCTCGGTCGGCGTGGCGCTGGGCGCGCTTCTCTGCAACCGCCTGTTCCGGGGCGCGGTGAAGGTCGGCCTGGCGCCGATGGGCGCGCTCTGCATCGCGATCTTCTCGGCCTGTCTTTACGTGGCGACTGCGGCATATGACGCGCCGCAGGGGGCGGAGCTGCTTGGCGTCGCCGGATTCCTGGGGCGGTCCGGGGCCTGGCCGGTGCTGGCGGCGTTCGTCGGGCTCGCGGTTTCGGCGGGGATCTATGTGACGCCGCTCAACGCGGTGCTGCAGGCCAGCGCTGCGCCGGGTCGCAGGGGACGGGCCATCGCCGGGCTGAATGTGATCACCGCGCTCGCCATGGTGCTGTCGTCGGTGCTGGCCAGCGCCATGATCGCGCTGGGGCTCGACCGGCAGGAGGTGCTGCTGGTGATCGGCGGCTCCGGAGCGCCGGTCGCGCTCTACGCCGCGCGCATGGCGCCCGAGACCGCGCTGGGACGCGTCGCGCTTTCGATCTGGCCGCTGCGGACCTAAGCGAGCGTCAGAAGGAAGGCGCGGATTTCGCGATTGCTCCAGTCGACATTGCCGACGGCGGACGCGCGAATGCCGCCGCGTCCGTCGATCACCACGCTGGTCGGCGTGCCGGGAACCCCGAACTGGCGCGCCAGCGACTGGCCGCTGTCGATCGCCTGATCCAGCATCCGGATCTGGTGGCGGCGATAGTACTTGTCGATCTTTCGGAAGGATTCCTCCTTGTCGAGCGCCAGTGGCGCGAAAGCGATCTGCGGCAGGTCCGTGGCCAGACGGTCAAGCGCGGGCATCTCGCGCGTGCAGGGACCGCACCAGGTGGCCCAAAATGTCGCGATCAGCGGGCGGCCGGGAAAATCCATCAGTGTGGCCTGCTCGCCGCCTTTCAGGCGAAACGGCGTCGTGGGCGGAGGGGTCTCGCCGTCGAACAAAGAGAACCGCATCTCGACAGCCGGTCCCGGGCCCGCCTGCGCCACAGGCGTGAAGCCGAGCGCCGCCGCGCCCGCCAGCCCCGCCGCAAAGCTCCGCCTGTTGAGAATTGTC
>QKHF01000266.1 GCA_003250135.1 Paracoccaceae bacterium
GATCACCAGAAAACCCAGCCCGATCAGCGCGCCCTCATCGGCGTCGCCATTGGCGAGGCTGACCAGAACCATGACCGCGGAGAACCCCCACATGCCCATCCAGGCCCAGACCGCCAGCGTGGCGACGCGGAAGATCAGGGGCAGGGCGCTTTTCGCCTCTCGCGAGCCCGCAAAAACGGAGAGCGCCTCATCCGGGGTCGGCTTGCGCCCTGATTTCTGCGCCATTTCCTGAAGTCGCGCGATCCGCTCATGCAGCGGCCCGGCGGCGTGCGCCTCCGTGCGCTTCCGCGCCGCGACGGGGGCGTCGGTCCGCCAATCGTCTCCGTGGCGCAGGTGCTGCTTGGGCGAGGGCGCCCGGTCCGGATTGCGACGCGCTCGGCTGACCGCTCCGCCCGAAGCGCGCCCGTCGCCCATGCCGATGCGCCGCGGCCCGCGTCCGCGCGCCAGCAGGATCAGCGCCGCCAACGCGGCGGCGATCACGCCGATCAGCACAAGGGGATTTACGCTCAACGCCTCCATCGGCCCGCACTCTAGCGCAATCCGGCGCCGGAGGGAGCGCCCGAAGGCGCCGGCGCCGCAAATTCCTGTGATCTCAATCCGTCTTCTGGCGATAGATCAGGCGGCGCACCGATCCGGTCTTGGAGCGCATCAGGATCGTCTCCGTCTCCAGATAGTCGCCGACCCGCCGCGCGCCGCGGACGATGGACCCGTCGGTGACGCCGGTCGCGGCGAAGATCACGTCGGCGTTCACCATCTCATGCAGCGTGTAGATCTTGTTGAGGTCGGAGATGCCCGCCTTCTTGGCGCGGCCGCGCTCATCGTCGTTGCGGAACACAAGCCGCCCCTGAATCTGCCCGCCCATGCATTTCAGCGCCGCGGCGGCCAGCACCCCCTCGGGCGCGCCGCCCGAGCCCAGATACATGTCGATGCCGGTGAAATCCGCGGCGGCGGTGTGGATCACGGCGGCGACGTCGCCGTCGGTGATCAGCTTGATCGCGGCGCCGGTGCTGCGGAGCTTTTCGACCAGCTCCTCATGGCGGGGCCGCTCCAGAACGCAGGTGGTGATCTCGCTCATCGGGCAGCCCCTGGCCTTGGCGAGCTCCTTCACGTTGTCGGCGGGGTCCGCCTCCAGCGACACCACGCCCTCGGGATAGCCCGGCCCGATCGCCAGCTTGTCCATATAGACGTCGGGGGCGTGCAGCATGGACCCGCGCGGGCCCATGGCGATCACCGCCAGCGCATTGGGCATCGCCTTGGCGGTCAGCGTGGTGCCCTCCAGCGGGTCGAGCGCGATGTCGACCTCGTCGCCTTCTCCGGTGCCGACCTCCTCGCCGATATAAAGCATCGGCGCCTCGTCCCGCTCGCCCTCGCCGATCACGATGGTGCCGGCGATGTCGAGCATGTTGAGCTGCTTGCGCATGGCGTCGACGGCGGCCTGGTCCGCGGCCTTCTCGTCGCCGCGCCCGATCAGGCGCGCAGACGCGATCGCGGCGGCCTCCGAGACGCGCGCCAGGCCCAGGGACAGCAT
The DNA here is from genome assembly GCA_003250135.1 of Paracoccaceae bacterium. Taxonomy (GTDB): domain Bacteria; phylum Pseudomonadota; class Alphaproteobacteria; order Rhodobacterales; family Rhodobacteraceae; genus SZUA-547. The sequence goes on from QKHF01000266.1 coordinate 1,529, forward strand.
CCGGTCCTTGAAGTCGATCCGGGTCGAATCGTCGCCCATATTGTCCTCCCCGATGTCCTGCATACGCCGCGTCAGGTTTTTTCTATGCGAACGGCCACCGGTTGGGCCAGCGAGACGTCCAGTTCGGCGATCACGGCGAGCGCGCGGTCGATCGCGCCGCGCCCCGCGTCATGGGTGACGATCAGCACCGGCGCGCCGCCATTCTCCTCGCCATACTGGCGCATGC
>QKHF01000053.1 GCA_003250135.1 Paracoccaceae bacterium
ATCCGGCACGGTGCGCAACAGCTCGGTCCGGGTTTCCTCAACAGTTCTCGGATCGTCGACATGGGTCGCGGCGGCGACGCGATAGGCGGCGGCGCGCCGGGTCATGCGTTGCAGCTCGTCGCCAACCTCAAGCGCAGCGGCGTACTCGCCCTTGCCATAGAGCGCGGCGACCTCGACGTCGCGGCAATAGGCCGGAAGGAACGGGTCCAGCCGGCGCGCCCGCGCCACAAGCTGCAACGCCCGGTCATGGTCGCCGACGGAGTTGTAATATTCGCCGGCGCGGGCGACGACATTGGCGTGATTGGGGTTCAGCTCCATCGCGCGCTCGAAATGGAAGCGCGCTTTGCTCCAGCGGCCCTCATGCATGTACATGACGCCGATGACCCGGTGCGCCTCGGCGTCGTTCTTGTCGATCTCGAGCGCCCGCTTCACATTGCCGAGCGCCTCCTCCCAGAAATCGTCATTCAGCCACTCGCCGAGCGAATGCCGCGCGCAGGACCGCCAGGCGTGGGCGCGCGCGAAACCGGGATCGATGGCGATCGCCTTGTCGAACCATTCCACCGCCTTGCGCGCCTCCTCGACGGTGACGCCGCCCAGCCGGTGATGCTCCAGTCCGCGCAGCAGGCAGTCATAGGCGCCCAGATCGGTGGGGCGCTTGCGCTTGGCGGCGCTCAGGCGCGTCGTCTCCACACGTCCGACGACGGTCGCGACGATGCGCGCGGCGATCTCGTCCTGAACGTCGAAGATCTCCTCCATCGGGCTGTCGTAACGGTCGGCCCAGATGCTCTCCTCCGTATCCGCGCGGCTCAGCTGCACCGAAAGCCGCAGGCGAGAGCCCATCCGCCGGACGCTGCCCTCAAGGCAATATTCGACGCCCAGATGTCGCCCGACCTCGGCCAGCGACGCGTTGTGGCCGCGATAGGCCAGGCTGGCGTTGCGCGACGACACGAACAGGGCGCGATAGCGGGCGAGCTCGGTGATCAGATCCTCGGTGAACCCGTCGGCGAAATAGTCCTGCTCAGAATCGTTCGACAGGTTGTTGAACGGCAGGACGGCGATGGAGGGACGCGGGTCCTCCTCCGTCGCCAATTGGGCGCCGGCGATCTCGAAATTCGCGCCGTTCATGTAGCTGTGGCTGTCGATCTGGTCGAGCACCCGGAACAGCGGAACCGGCTCGGAGATGTTCTTCAGGGGCGTCGGGCCAAGCTCCTCGAAGGTCAGGCTGGCGCCGCGCTTGACCTGATCGAAAATCGGCTGGCTGACCGTGACCCCGCCGGGGGCGGAGACGCTTTCGATGCGGGCGGCGATGTTGACGCCGTCGCCCAAGAGATCGTCGCCGTCGACGACGACGTCGGCCAGATGCACGCCGAGTCGCAGGTTCAGGGCGTTGGGGTTCCGGCTGCGCGCCAGGGCGACGTCGCGCTGAATCTCGAACCCTGCGCGCACCGCCGACACCGGGCTTTGAAATTCAGCGAGAAAGCCGTCGCCGGCGCGAGAGAAAATCCGTCCGTGCGCTTCGGCGATCCGACGCTCGATGATCGAGCGGAGGTCCGCCAGCGCCGCAAGCGTCGCCTGTTCGTCGCGCTCCATCCTTGCCGAGTACTCACAGGCGTCGGCGGCCAGAATGGCGGCCAGACGCCGTTCGACATGCGGCGCGTCGGCGACGGCGGCCGTTTGCCCTGGGCCGATCGACTCGACCTCGCCCGCGAAGCGGAAACCGCGCCCCCGCGCCGTCCTGATCCAGCGCTGC
>QKHF01000127.1 GCA_003250135.1 Paracoccaceae bacterium
TCCGGTCGCCGGGTCCGGGCCGGCTCCACGCGCCGTCGCGGCGGTTGGCGAGCAGCATGGACGCGACCGCCCAGACCGCCATGCCGCCGAACAGGATCGCCGAGGCGAGGTCGCCGTTGACCAGCAGATGCGCGAAGGCCCAGACGATGACGCCGGTCAGCATCGGATGGCGCAGCCGGTGCGAAATCATGTTGGCGCGCTTGGCCGCCCCCATCAGCAGGACGGCGATCAGCATCAGCAGGTTGTTGAGATGGATCGCCCAGCCCTGCGGGGTGAAGAGCGCCTCATAGGGCGCCGCGCGATAGCCGAGCACCATCAGGATCAGGCCGGAAAGGATCAGTCCCGCCATCATGCCCTTGGCGCGCGGGACGCCCAGGCGTTCGGTCAGGCCGGCGCGGGCGGCGGGGGCCGCGACCGGGAACAGGTGCGCCGCGCTCCAGACCAGTACGCCGCAAATCAGCAGGGCCATGGCTCAGTCGTCCTCCACGTCGCTGGCGCGTTGCTCCGAAAGCATGGTCATCGCGTGGGTCAACGCCTGCACCACGGCGGGATCGTCCGGAATCGGAGTCCAGCTTTCGCGCATGCTGCCGTCGGGGCGGCCCACCAGCATCGCCAGCCGGTGATAACGGACGAGATCCGCCTTATCGAGCTGTCCCACCATGTCGTCGGACGCCCGCGAGAGGCGCTCGACCTCTTTCAGATGCGTCGCCGGCGCGGGTGGCTGCGCTGGGATCACTTCCATTTTCGGCAGATAGTCGAACTCCGCCTCCACCGCGATCTCCAGGCATTCGCAGAAGCTGGTGATCATGTAGGTGCGCAGGCGGGTGCCGGGATGGTCGCCGTGGTTCAGTTCGCGCAGATAGGGGCTGTCGGCCAGCTTGTGATGCCGCGCGCGCACGCCGGCGGCCTTGCGGTCCTCCCAGCATTCGCGGAGCGCGCTTTCATCCAGCATCCGGTAGCCGAGGATGCGCGGGAAGGAGATCACGCCGATCTCGCCGGAATTGAGATCGAGCACCCGTACAACCATTTCGGCGCTCGCTGTCACCTCGGCCGGGTCCTCGTAGCGACGGCCATTGGCGAACTCGACCCAGCTGACGGCCTGATGCTGCACGCTCAGGATCGCGAGTTCGGCCTGCCCGAGGTCGCGCCAGTCTTCGAAGATGTAGCGCGCCCTGCGGGTCATGCGCCCGCCTCCGCCTCCAGCGCTGCGATCGCCGCCGCCTTCTCCAGCAGCCGCTTGGCCGAGGCGACATGCAGGTTCTCGACGATCTTGCCGTCGACCACGGCGACGCCCTTGCCTTCCGCGGCTGCCGCCTCGAACGCGGCGACCTGCCGCTTGGCCAGTTCGACATCCTCGATCGCCGGCGCGAACACCGCATTGGCGATGGCCAGCTGCGCCGGGTGGATCAGGGTCTTGCCGTCGAAACCCATGGCGCGGCCCTGCTCGCAGGATGCGCGCAGCCCGTCCTCGTCCTTGAAGGCGTTGTAGACGCCGTCGACGATGGCGATGCCGTAGGCCCGGGCGGCGAGGACGCAGAGGCTGAGCGCGGTCATCACCGGCGCGCGGTCCGGCGTGTGCGCGGCGCCCAGATCGGCCACCAGATCGTTGGTGCCCATGATGAAGCCCACCAGCCGGGGGGTGGAGGCCGCAATCGCCTCGGCGTGCAGCACGCCGCGCGGGGTCTCCACCATCGCCCAGATGGAGGTGGATTCGGGCGCGCCCGCGCGGTTCATCAGCGCCTCGACCTC
>QKHF01000055.1 GCA_003250135.1 Paracoccaceae bacterium
GGTAGGAGGCGCGAAACGGCGCCTCCAGCCGTTGGGCGATGTCGTCCGGTTCGTGGCTGTGCTCGTTGGGCATCGCGCGCCTCAGCGCTCCGTAAACTTGATCTCGATCCGGCGGTTGCGGGCGTAGGCCTCTTCGGTGTCGCCATTGTCGATCGGCTGGAACTCGCCGAAACCCGCGGCGGCCAACCGGTCAGGCGGGATACGCTCGGCGCCGACCAGATAGCGCACCACCGACAGCGCGCGCGCCTGGCTCAGTTCCCAGTTGTCCTCGAAGCGCCCGCCGGTGACCGGGCGACTGTCGGTGTGCCCGTCGATGCGCAGAATCCAGTCGATCTCGGGCGGGATCTCGGCCGCCACCTCGCGCACCGCAGCGGCGAGTTTAGACAGCTCGATCCGACCCTCGTAGCCGAGCTGGGCCGAGCCCGAGGCGAACAGAACCTCGGACTGGAACACGAACCGGTCTCCAACGATGCGGATATCCTCGCGGTCGCCCAGAATCTCCCGCATCCGGCCGAAGAACTCGGATCGGTCCAGCTCGGTCTTCTCCTTGGCCAGCCGTTCCGCCTCGCGCGCCAGCGCCGAGTTGAGCTGCCGCCCAAGGTCGGCGATCTGGATATTGGCATCGCGGTCGCGCTCATCGGCGAGGTTCAGCTGGCTTTGCAAAGAGCCGATCTTCTGACGCAGCTCCGTGACCTGCTGGTTCAACAGCGTCACCTCGCGCTGGGCCTTGGCGCTGGTCTCGCTGACTTTCGCCAGTTCGGATTTGGCCTGCGCCAACAGCGCCGCGTCGCGCTCCTCCGCGGTCAGTTTCGTATCCAACGCCGCCGCCAGCGCCTGCTGCGACGCCTCCGCCGCGGCCAGAAGGGTCAGCGTCTCCTCCGCCTCGCGCCGTTTTTCCTCCAGCGTCAGGGTGAGCGCGGTCAGCTCCGCATCGGCATTCGCCAGCCGCTTGCGCAACGCTTCGGCGGCGGCGGCCTCGGCGAGGCGCGCCGCCTCGGCATCGCTCAGCGCCGTGGCGCCAGCTTCGGCCTCGGCCTTCATCTCCGCGATCAGCGCCTCCAGCGCCTCGCGCTTCGCCGCGGCCAACCGGGCGGCCTCCGCCTGCGCGTCGACCTCGTCCCGCATTTCGGCCAGGGCCAGATTCAGCGCCTCCTTCTCCGACAGCTCGCGGGCGTTGGCCGCTTCAAGCTCCGAGACGCGGGCGTTCAGCCCCTCGCGCTCGTCGCTGAGGGCGGCGACAAGGGCGGCGTAGCGGCGGATCTCTTCCTCGCCCGCGTCGACCTCTAGGTTCAGCCGGGCGACCTCCTGATCCAGTTTGGCGGCGCGGTCCTTCTCCAGCGCCAGTACGTCGCCAAGCTGGGCGAGTTCGCCGGACAGCTGGTCCAGCTGCCGGTTCTTGCCGCTGAGCTGCTCCTTCAGCACGAACTGCATGATCATGAAGATCGAGAGCACGAAGATCATGACCAGCAAGAGCGCGGTCATCGCGTCGACGAAGCCCGGCCAGATATTCGCCTGGAATCTTTCCCCGCTGCGTCGTCTGAGGGCCATGGCGCGCCCCTAGCGCGCCCGGTCGGCGGTGATCGCCTCGGCCAGATGGCGCAGTTCCGAGCGCAACTCGGCTATGGTGTCGGCCCGCCCGGCGGTCAGCTCTTCAAGGACGCGCAGCAGTTGCAGGTCCAGCGACCGGATTCGCTTGCGCGTCTCCTCATCCATGCCGGCGCCGCCCGGCCCGCCCGTCCGCTCGCGCTCGAGCGCCGCCAGCAGGCGCTCCTGCCCGGCGGCGATGCGCTCCAGCGCCTGCCGTTCGCGCGCCTCCGTGTCCGTGCGGTCCTTCGACAGCGCGCCGAGCACGCTTTCCTGGGCCGCGGCGATCCGCGCCAATGCCTGATCGTCCCGGCTCCGCGCGCTTTCAAGATGCGCCAGCATCGCCTGTTGCGCGCCGGCCAGCCCGTCGAGCGTCTCCTTCAGAGTCTCGGAGGAAGCCCCGCCCTCGCGTTCGGCGAGGCCGCGCAGCATCTGGCCCACATCCGCCATCTGCTGGGCGTTCTTCTCCAGCAGGGCCGACAGGTACGCGCCGCCGACGCCTTCTCCCTCGCCGCCCGAGATGAGCTTGGTGATTGAGGACAGCCACACCTCCAGCTCACGATAGAAGCGGTTCTGGGCGTGGCCCGCGAACAGCTCCAGAAGTCCCACCACCAGCGATCCGGCGAGGCCCAGCAGCGATGAGGCGAAGGCGGTGCCCATGCCGGCCAGCTGGTCGTCCAGCCCGTCCAGCAGCCGGCCGAAGACGGCCGCGCCTTCCTCGCCCTCCTGAGGGGCGAGGTTGCGGATGGTCTCGACGACGGCCGGGACGGTGTTCGCCAATCCCCAGAACGTGCCCAGAAGGCCGAGGAAGATCAGCAGGTTGACGATATAGCGGGTGACGTCGCGCGTCTCGTCCAGCCGGGTCGCCACCGTGTCGAGGATCGACCGGGTGGAGACCGCGGTCAGCGCCTTGCGCGCCCGCGGATCGCGCAACAGCGCGGAAAGCGAGGCCAGCAGGGTCGGCGGCTTGACGAATTCGTGACCTGGCCGGTCGATGGCGAACGCCTCCAGCCAGCTGACCGCGCCGTAAAGCTGGAACACCTGCGCGAAGGTCAGCAGGACGCCGATCACGAACACGAAGGCGATGCCGCCGTTCAGGTAGGGATTGGCCCAGAAGACATTTTCGATAGGGCGATAGAGCAGGTATCCGGCGGCGCCGACCAGCGCCAGAAACCCGACCATGAAGACGATCGCCCGGATCGGCTTGGAAAATTCGACCGGCCGGTCCTGTTCCAGAGACATGCCCCTGCGCCCGTTGCCCCGCGCGCGCTCTGGCGGCGCGCCCGACGGCAGCCTAGCGCAAGGGGACTCCGACGTTAAGCGATTGTTGCGGCGGCGAAAGGGCGCCGGGGTCAGGCGCCGCGGATCAGCCCGGCCAGCGTCTCGTGAATCTGGCTGTTCGTGGCGAGCACCGAGCCGGTCTTCAGCGGGTCGTCGCCGCCGTCCAGCTCGCTGATCAGGCCGCCCGCCTCTTTCACCAGAAGCACCCCTGCGGCGATGTCCCAGGGCTTCAGGCTCGCCTCCCAGAACCCGTCATAGCGGCCCGCGGCCACATAGGCGAGGTCCAGCGAAGCGGCGCCCCAGCGCCGCACGCCCGCGGTGCGCGGCATGGTCTGCGCCAGCTCGCGCATCATGCGCGGCAGGTCGGCGGAGCGGTGGCCGAAGGGAATGCCGGTCGCCAGCAGCACCTCGGTCATCTCGCGCCGGTTCGAGACGCGCAGGCGGCGATCGTTCAGCCAGGCGCCGGCGCCCTTCTCGGCGGTGAACATCTCGTCCTTGGCCGGGTCGTAGATCACCGCCGAGACGATCTCGCTCTTGTGCTCCAGAGCGACCGAGATCGCCCAGTGCGGCAGCCCGTGCAGGAAGTTGGTGGTGCCGTCCAGCGGGTCGACGATCCAGCGGCGGGTCGGGTCCGCGCCCTCGACCGGGTCGGTCTCCTCGCCCAGCCAGCCGTAATTCGGCCGCGCCTCCATCAGTTCGGCGCGCAGGGTCTTTTCCGCCTTCACATCGGCGCGGGAGACAAAATCGCCGGCGCTCTTGGCGGCGACCTGCAGGTTCTCCACCTCGCCGAAATCGCGCACGAGGCCGCGGGCCGCCTTGCGGACGGCCTTGATCATGATGTTGAGATTGGCGGAGGCGGTGGACATGTCAGTGCGGCTCAGGCGCGCTCGACATATTCGAAGGTCTCGGTGTTCACGACGATGGCCTCGCCGGTTCCCACGAAGGGCGGCACCATGACCCGGACGCCATTGTCCAGCACCGCCGGCTTGTAGGAGTTCGCCGCTGTCTGACCCTTCACCACCGGCTCGGTCTCCTCGATCGTGCAGGTGACCTTTTCCGGCAGCGTGAGGCTCAGCGCCTCGGTCTCGTAATACTCGATGGTGACCGTCATTCCGTCCTGCAGGAAGGGTCGGCGGTCGCCCAGAATGTCGGCCGGCAGCTCGATCTGCTCGAAGGTCTCGGAGTCCATGAACACCAGCATGTCGTCGCTCTGGTAGAGGAACTGCTGGTCCTTCTGCTCCAGCCGCACCTTCTCCACCTTGTCGGCCGAGCGAAACCGCTCATTGAGTTTCGAGCCGTTGCGCAGGTTCTTCAGCTCGACCTGAGCGAAGGCGCCGCCCTTGCCGGGCTTCACATGGCTGGTCTTCACGGCGACCCACAGGCCGTCATTGTGTTCAAGCACGTTGCCGGGCTTGATCTCGTTGCCGTTGATCTTGACCATGGTCTCACCGGAGTTCTGGCGCGCTTCCGCGCGGATTTCGCGTCGCGCGCCCTATATCCGGGGCGAGGGGCGGAGGCAAGGCGGAGCGGCGGCGCGGCCGAAAAGTCTCTGGCGGAATCGCCCGTTCTCCGGGCAGAATCGGCGTCGAGGCGCCAAGCTTGGAGGTTGAGTGATGGCCAAGGAGAACGAGATTGTCGGCGCCGCCGCCAAGAAGGTTCAGGGCAAGAAGGCGAAGACGAAGCGCCTGAAGACCGAGCCGAAGGACACCACCGCCAAGCCGCTGGACCGGAAGATTCGCGGCGCGCTTGAAGAGACGCTGAAAGCCGATCTGAAAAAGGTTCGGATTCACACCGGCGGCAATGTGGAGCAGGTGGCGCGCGAGTTGCGCGCGAAAGCTTTCACCATCGGCAACGACATTTACCTGGCGAAACCGGGCGACGCCAAGAACGTGAAGCTGCTGGCGCATGAAGTGATCCACGTGATGCAGCAGTCGACCGGAGGGAAGATGCCCAAGGCCAAGAAGGGCAAGGTGCTGGTCAGCAAGTAGGTAGGGGAAAGGCGCGCCGCGCTCGGCGGCGCGCGGTTCAGGAGCGATGCGCCGGGATCACCCCACAGGCGACGGCACGATCCGCACGTAGGGCACCGGCGATTTCCAGCCTTGCGGATAGCGCTTCTCGGCCTCTTCGTTGGAAACCGCGGGCACGATGATGCAGTCCTCGCCCTTCTTCCAGTTCACGGGGGTGGCGAGTTGGTGCTGCGCTGTCAGTTGGCAGGAATCGAGCACCCGCAGCACTTCGTCGAAATTGCGCCCGGTGCTCATCGGATAGGTCAGTGAAAGCTTGATCTTCTTGTCCGGTCCGATCAGGAACACGGTGCGCACCGTGGCGTTGTCCATCGGCGTGCGCCCTTCGGAGGTCTCGCCCGCATCCGCCGGCAGCATCTCGTAGAGCTTGGCGACGGCGAGAGTCGGGTCGCCGATCATCGGGTAGTTCGGCGAATGGCCGGTGACCGTCTCGATATCGGCTTTCCACTTGTTATGGTTCTCAACCGGATCGACGCTGATGCCGATGATCTTGCAGTTCCGCTTGTCGAACTCATCTCCAAGGCTGGCCATATAGCCGAGCTCGGTGGTGCAGACCGGCGTGAAATCCTTGGGGTGAGAGAACAGGATCGCCCAGCCGTCGCCGATCCAGTCATGGAAATGGATGGTCCCTTCCGTGGTCTCGGCGGTGAAATCGGGCGCGGTGTCGTTGATGCGCAATGTCATGTCTCTTCTCCCTGAGTTGTTGGGTGCTTGGGGCGAGGGACGGATCCGAGTCGCTCGCGCGCAATCTAACAGCATCGTCCCCCGCCGAGCGCCGGCGCACGGGATCGTGAACGCGCTGAGGGAGTCGCGCCGGCCCTCTAAGCGAGCGCCCCCAGATACAGCCCGGCGCCGAACACGATATGGCTGATCAGGCTCCGGCCGCGCACGGCCCAGGGCTTGGGGGCCTTCGCGGCGAAGACGCCCATCCCCATGCCGGGTTGCAGCACGAACCACGGCGCGGCGACCGTGACGGCGCCGAAGGCGAGGGCGGAGACGAGAGTCGGCCCTGTCCCGACCCCGAAACGCATCATGGCCAGATAGATCGCCGCATAGACGACGCCAACGGTGTAATGCGCGATCCATCCCACCGCGCCTTCATGCGGCGCGGGGGCGACGAGCCCGATGTTTTCATGGACCAGCGTTCCGGTGCGCAGGTTGGAGAACCAGCGCCCGACCAGCGCCCAGTTCGTCGATGGCGCCCCGAGCAGCGCGCTGAGCGCCAGCTGCCACATGTCCAGAACGGCGGTCGCGATCAGCCCAGTGACGACAGCTTGCACGATGAATTCCATGGCGGTCATGGCGGCGCCTTTAGATTTATTGGGTTATCTCATCGCCCTCGGGCGACCTTTTCCTGATCATGATCCCTTGTTTGATTGGCGTAGACAAACGAGTAATACTGACCTGAGCATTAGAAAAAATAGGCCTCAGCCGTGATCCGAAGATTGCCGCCTCTCAATGCTCTACGCGCCTTCGAGGCGGCGGGCCGCCATATGAGCTTCGCCAAGGCCGCCGAGGAGCTTCACGTCACGCCGGCCGCAATCAGCCAGCAGGTCAAAGCGCTGGAGGAGCATCTGGGCGTGGCGCTGTTCAAGCGGCTGCCGCGGGGCTTGCTTCTGACCGACGCCGGTCGCGCCTGCCTGCCGAAGCTGGGCGAAAGCTTCGATGGGCTGGCCAGCGCGGTTCAGGATGTGCGCGCCATGGACTCGACCGGCGTTCTGACCGTCAGCGTGATGCCCTCTCTGGCTGCCAAGCGGCTTTTGCCAGCGCTGCATCGGTTTCAGGACAAGCACCCCGACATCGACCTGCATATCGCGGCCTCCACGCGCTCGGTCGATTTTCGCTACGACGACGTGGATGTCGCCATCCGCTACGGTTTCGGCGATTGGCCCGGATTGCAGGTCGAGTTGCTGAGCGAGGAGGAGATTTTCCCGGTCTGCAGCCCGGCCTTGCTGCAAGGCGCCGATCCGCTGAAGACGCCGGACGACCTGCGCAGCCACACCCTGATCCACGACCTGTTCTGGAAAACCCGCTTCGTGGGACGCTTTCCGGATTGGGACAGCTGGCTGGCGGAGGAAGGGGTCACCGGCGTCGATGCGAGCCGCGGGCTGGGGCTGCACCCGACCGAAATGGTGCTGGACGCGGCGGTCGCCGGGCGCGGCGTGGCGCTGGGACGCAGCGTGCTGGTCAAGAACGATCTCGACGCTGGCCTTCTGGTCCGGCCGTTCGCGCGCACGATCCGTCTGGAGTTCGCCTA
>QKHF01000150.1 GCA_003250135.1 Paracoccaceae bacterium
TCCGGCGCGCCCTTCGGCTGGCCGGCCCGCGCCTCCTTGATCGCGCGACTGGCGTCGAGGATCGCCCTCAGGTCCGCCGGCGCCACCGCGTGCAGGTCAAGAAAATGCCGGTCGCCCGAGGGCAGCTCAGTCGCCGGTTCGCCATAGGCGTCGAAGACGTTCATGAGCCGTCCTCGGCCTGGATCCTGGCGCAGGCGGCCTCCAGCCGGCGCAGCGCCTCCTCCACATCCTCCATCTCGATGTTGAGCGGCGGCAGCAGCCGGGCGACGTTCTCGCCCGCGGGCACCAGGATCAGCTTCGCGTCGCGCGCCGCGCCGATGAACTTGCCCACATCGACCTTGCATTTGAGGCCCAACATCAGCCCCTCGCCGCGCACCATCTCGAGCACGTCCGGATAGGTCTCGGTCAGCGCCGCGAGGCCCTGCCGCAGCCGTCCTGCCACCTGGCTGACATGGTCGAGGAACCCGTCCTCGGTCATCACGTCGAGCACGGCGTTGCCGACCGCCATGGCCAGCGGGTTGCCGCCATAGGTCGACCCGTGCGCGCCAGTGGTCATGCCGCTCGCCGCGTTCTCAGTCGCCAGGCATGCGCCCAGCGGGAAGCCGCCGCCGATGCCCTTGGCCACCGCCATGATGTCAGGCGTCGCGCCGGACCATTCATGCGCGAACAGCTTGCCGGTGCGCCCGTATCCGCACTGCACCTCGTCATAGATCAGCAGGAGTCCGTGCTCGTCGCAGAGCGCCCTCAGCGCGCGCAGATCGTCGGCGGGCACCGGGCGTATGCCGCCCTCGCCCTGCACCGGCTCGATCAGGATCGCCGCCGTCTCAGGCCCGATCGCGGCCTTGACCGCCTCCAGATCGCCGAAGGGCAGGTGGTCGAAGCCCGGCAGAAGCGGCTCGAACCCCTTGGTCAGCTTCTCCGCCCCCGCCGCCGAGATCGTGGCGATGGTCCGGCCGTGGAACGAGCCTTCGAACGTGATGATCCGGTGCCGCTCAGGCTCTCCCTTGGCGGAGAAATGCTTGCGCGCCGTCTTGATCGCGCATTCCAGCGCTTCCGCACCCGAATTGCAGAAGAACACCGTGTCGGCGAAGGTCAGCGCGACCAGCCGCTCCGCCAGTTTCTGCTGCCCCGGAATGTTGTAGAGGTTCGAGCAATGCCACAGGCGTCGCGCCTGATCCTCCAGCGCGGCGACGAGGCGCGGATTCGCGTGACCCAGACAGTTGACGGCGACGCCGGCGCCGAAGTCCAGGTAACGATCCTCTTTCTCATCGATCAGCCAGGGGCCCTCTCCCTTCACGAAAGACAGGGGCGCCCGCGCATAGGTCGGAAGGACGGGCGTGATCACCGCGATGTTCCTTTTGCTTCAGGCCGCTTGAAATGCGCAACGCCCCACCGGCGGCCGCTGGGTGGGGCGTAGGGGGCCGGATTATTGTTTTCCTGTGCCGACGGTGTCAATCCGCACGGGCGCCGCGCCGTCAGCCCTTCAGCTTGTAGCCGGTCTGGAACATCCGCCAGCACAGCGCCCAGAGCGCGGCGTTCACCCCTGCGGTCACGGCGAGCGCCAGCCAGGGCGAGGCGTCGCTGGCCCCAAGCGCGCCGAACCGGAACCCGTCGATCAGGTAGAAGAACGGGTTCAGATGGCTGATGGTCCAGAACGGCTCGGGCAGCACCTCGATCGAGTAGAACGTGCCGGACAGGAAGGAGAGGGGTGTCACCACGAAATTGGTGATCGCCGCCATCTGGTCGAACTTGTCCGCCACGATCCCCGCGGCGACGCCGATCAGAGACAGCATCAGCCCGCCCATAAGCACGAAGACCAGCGCCCAGACGGGATGCGCCAGCCGCGCCTCGGTGAAGGGAAAGATCAGGAGCGCGACTGATGCGGCCACGAACAGCCCCCGCGTCGCGCCGCCCGCCGCGTAGCCCAGCGTCAGCTCGGCCGCGGACAGGGGCGGCATCAGCGTGTCGACGATATTGCCCTGCACTTTCGAGATCATGATCGAGGAGGAGGTGTTGGCGAAGGCGTTCTGGATCACCGACATCATCACCAGCCCCGGCGCGATGAAGGTGGCGAAGTCGAACCCCTCCACATCGCCGCGGTCGCCGCCGAAGGCGAGGGTGAAGACGATCATGAAGAGCGCGGCCGTGGCCATGGGCGCGGCCAGCGTCTGGGTCCAGACCTTGACGAAGCGCTGCACCTCGCGGACGTAGAGCGTCCAGACGCCCAGCCGGTTCCAGCGGCCGAAGCGGCGCTCGCCGCGCCTCAGGCCGGGATGGAGATCTTCGCGCGAAACCGTGGTCATGTTCGCTCTTCCACTTGCGGTTCGGGGGCGGCCCGTTGTATCCCCCGCGCGCAGGATTACAATAGAGGCTTGGCCCCGCCGACATGACGAGGGGCTGCGTTGCGTCGGATCGCGAAAGGACCTCTCGAATGGCTTGGACGGATGAACGGGTCGAAAAGCTCCGCCAGATGTGGAACGAGGGCATGAGCGCCAGCCAGATCGCGAAGTCTCTGGGCGGCGTCACCCGCAATGCGGTGATCGGCAAGGTGCATCGCCTCGGCCTTTCCAATCGCACCTCCTCCAAGCCGGCGACCGCAGCCGACTCCGTGGCTGAGGCGCCCGCTGTGGAAAAACCCGCCGTCGCGCCCGCGCCCAAAGCGGCGGCTGAGCCTGCGCCGAAGCCGAAGGTGGAGGTCGCGCCGCCGCCTCCGCCGCGTCCGGCCGCGCCGGTGAATGTGCGAGAGCCGCGGCCCCCGATGGAGACGCCGGTCACCGCCGATCTCGCGGCCATCGACGCGAAGGCGAAGAAGATCTCGCTCTTGGAGTTGACCGAGCGGACCTGCAAATGGCCCATCGGCGACCCGACCTCGGATGATTTCCACTTCTGCGGCCAGCCCGCCCACCCCGGCAAGCCCTATTGCGAGGCGCATGTCGCCATCGCCTTCCAGCCGATGTCCTCGCGCCGCGAGCGGGAGCGGGAGCGCGCGCGCGCGCAGCAGGCGCGCACCTAGCCGCCCCGGCGGCCCGATCGTCAGACGCAAAAAAGGGGCGCGCCGCGCCCCTTTCTCATTTCAGCCTCCGGCAAAGCTCAGCTGTAGGTCTCGTCCAGCGCATAGCCCGCGGCGCGGACCGTGCGGATCGGGTCCTTCTCCCCGCGCCGGTTCAGCGCTTTCCTCAACCGGCCCACATGCACGTCGACCGTGCGCGCCTCCACATAGACGTCGCGGCCCCAGACGAGGTCCAGCAACTGCTCGCGCGAGTAGACCCGGCCCGGACGCTGCAGCAGGCAGTCCAGCAAGCGGAACTCGGTCGGGCCCAGATGCACCTCGCGCTGGCCGCGTCGCACGCGCCGGCGCTCACGGTCTAGAATGATGTCGCCGAAGGTCGCCACGTCGCCCGACAGGGTGGGGCGGGTCCGCCGCAGCACCGCGCGCAGCCGCGCCATCAGCTCGGTCATCGAGAACGGCTTGGTCAGGTAATCGTCCGCGCCGGTGTCGAGCCCGCGGATTCGGTCGTCTTCCTCGCCCCGCGCGGTCAGCATGATGACCGGCAGGTTCCGGGTCTCAGCCGACGCGCGGATCTGGCGGCAAATCTCGATGCCCGACACTTTCGGAAGCATCCAGTCCAGAAGCACGAGATCGGGGCTCTCCTCCTCGATCTTGATCAACGCCTCCTCGCCATCCGTGGCGATTTCGACGTCGAACCCTTCCTTGGAGATGTTGTATTCGAGAAGAGCGCACAGCGCCTCCTCATCCTCGACGACTAGTATCCGCGCGCGCATGTCTTCAAGCCTCCGGTCAGATCATGCGTAGGGGTCAATCGGGCATGTCGACGGCGATGTCGGCGTCGATCGGATCGCCTTTCGGCCGGTCGTCGCCCAACTGCTCGCCCTCGACGATGTAGTAGGTCATCTCGGCGATGAAGGTGGAGTGGTCGCCGATCCGCTCCAGGTTCTTGGCCACGAACATCAGCTGCGAGCAGACGCCGATCGTCCGTGGGTCCTCCATCATGTAGGTCAGGATCTCGCGAAACAGGCTGTTATAGGTGACGTCGACCTCCACATCGCGCCGCCAGACGCTGACCGCCAGCGGCGTGTCGCGAGAAGTATAGGCGTCCAGCACCTCGCTCAGCTGGCCCAGCACCTGCCGGCCCATGCGCACGACCGGGGCGACGACCAGAAGCGGGCGATGCTGGCTGAGGATGTCGGCGACGCGGGCGATGCTCTTGGAGAGATCTCCGATCCGCTCCAGCGTCGAAGCGACCTTCAGCGCCGCCACGGTGTCCCGGAGGTCGGTCGCCACCGGCTGGCGCAGAGCGAGGGTGCGGATCGCCGCCTCCTCGATCTCCATCTCCATTTCGTCGAGTTTCTTGTCGCCCTTGACGACCTCGGCCGCCAGTTCGACGTCGCGCTGCGCGATGGCTTTGAGCGCGCTGGAGAGCTGCTCTTCCGCCAGGCCGCCCATTTCGGCGATCTTGCGGTTCAGCAACTGCAGGTCTGAATCAAACGCGGATACGATATGGGGTCCCATGACCTGATCCTGTCCTTACTCTTCGCCCGATGAAGCGCCTAGCCGATGCGCCCAGTGATGTAGTCCTGGGTGCGCTTGTCATGCGGGTTGGTGAAAATCTTGGTGGTGTCGTCGTACTCGACCAGATGGCCGAGGTGGAAAAACGCCGTCTTCTGGCTGACGCGCGCCGCCTGCTGCATGGAGTGCGTGACGATGACGATCGAGTAGTTCTCGCGCAGCTCGTGGATCAGCTCCTCGACGCGCGCGGTGGCGATCGGGTCCAGCGCCGAGCAGGGCTCATCCATCAGCAGCACCTCGGGCGCCGTGGCGATGGCGCGGGCGATGCAAAGCCGCTGCTGCTGGCCGCCCGACAGTCCGGTGCCCGGCTGGTCCAGTCGGTCGGAGACCTCGCCCCAGAGCGAGGCGCGGCGCAGCGACTGCTCCACCACGTCATCGAGATCGGCCTTGTTGCGCACCAGCCCGTGGATGCGCGGGCCATAGGCCACGTTGTCATAGATCGACTTCGGAAACGGGTTCGGCTTCTGGAACACCATGCCGACCCGCGCGCGCAGCTGAACGGGGTCGACCTTGGCGTCGTAGATGTCCTCGCCATCCAGCGTCAGTTCGCCGGTGACGCGGCAGATGTCGATGGTGTCGTTCATCCGGTTCAGACAGCGCAGGAAGGTGGACTTGCCGCAGCCCGACGGGCCGATGAATGCGGTCACCGTGTTGTCGAGGATGTCGACGTCGACGTTCTTGATGGCGTGGTTGTCGCCATAGAAGACGTCGCAGCTCCGCGCCGTCATCTTCAGCTCTGGCGCCGTCCTTGCGCTGGCCGAGGGAATGCGTGCGACCGCGCCGGTCTCGGCCGGGGCGTCTCCGCCCAGGTCTTCTGCGACAGTCATGCCAGAATCTCCACTTTCCATTTCCGTCATATTCGTCTCACCAGCGCCGCTCGAAGCGTTTGCGCAGGAACACGGCCAGCGCGTTCATCGCAATCAGGAACAACAATAGCACGCAAATCGCGGCGGCGGTCCGCATCTCGAACGCGCGCTCGGGCACGTCCGACCAGGAGTAGACCTGCACCGGAAGCACCGTGGCGTTCGAGGTGACGCCCGTGGGCACGTCGGCGATGAAGGCGACCATGCCGATCATGATCAGCGGCGCGGTCTCGCCCAGCGCGCGGGCCATGCCCAGAATGGCGCCGGTCATGATGCCGGGCATCGCCAGCGGCAGCACGTGGTGAAAACTGGTCTGCACCCGGCTGGCGCCCAGGCCAAGCGCAGCGTCCCGGATCGAGGGCGGCACGGCGTTGATCGCCGCGCGCGAGACGATGATGATCGTCGGCAAGGTCATCAACGCCAGCACGAACCCGCCCGCCAGAGGCGCCGAGCGCGGCAGGAAGCCGCCGATCTCGATGGTTGACCCGAAGATGGTCACGGGGATGCCGGCGACGAAGATCGCGAGCCCCAGCAGGCCGAACACGATCGAAGGCACCGCCGCGAGGTTGTTGATGTTGACTTCGATGAAGTCCGTCAGCCGGCTCTTCTTGGCGAATTCCTCAAGATAGATCGCCGCCATCACTCCGGTGGGGAAGGACAGGGCGAACGTCACCAGCATGGTCCAGAACGATCCGACGGCGGCGCCCCAGATGCCCGCCAGTTCCGCGTCGCGGCTGTCGGCCGACTGGAAGAACCGCCAGTTGAACACGGTGTCGACCCGGCCCTCGTCCTCAAGCGACTGAACCCAGACCACCTGCTGGTCCGAGACCTTGCGCGCCTGCTCCGGCGTCTCCAGCACATGCAGGCGCCAGCTTCCGGCGGGCGCCGCGTCAGCGCTCTGCAGCGGGCTCAGCGCCTCACCCTTGATGCGACCCTCGGACACCTCGCTCGCTTTCACCCAGCCGCCATTCACCTCGATCAGGACCGAGGGCATGGTCTCATCCAGCGGCTCGGTTCCGCCCTGCGCGCGGCCGCGCGCCTCCAGCGCCTCCGCTTCCGCCGCGACGCGGGCGCGGGTCTCCTCGAACCCCGAGGCCTGCGTCAGCAGCGCCTCCCGCTCCTCTCCAGAGGCGGCCGCGGCCTGCTCCCGCATCACCCGGGCGCCGTTCGCCTGCCGCGCGGCTTCGGCCCGCAGCCGGTCGGCGCGGTCGAACAGCGTCTGTTTGGCCATGGTGAGCTGGCCCGAGAAATCCTTCGCGGTCGAGAGCAGCTCGATCTCGCCTTCGGTTCCCGTTGGCGACAGAGCGCCCGTGACGCCGATGGTCGACAACTCGCCGAAATAGCCTTTCACGAAGAGGTCGACGTCGTCCGAGGCGAGGAAACGGGCGTCCACGCTCTGGCCGATCAGCGACGGGTCAGCGACCACCATGTCGCGCAGGTCCAGCGCCGCGCCGGCGCTGACCAAGTCGTTGAGTTCGCGCCGCGCCTTGCGGTCAGTGACGCTGGGAAAGGCGGCGCGCACCGCGTCACGCGCAATGGTGCTGTACCGGGCCTTGCGAATGACCTCGGGATCGCCCGAAAGGGTCGGGTCGATCGCCTCGGCCGACAGCTCCACCGGCAGGGTGATGTAGGTCTCAGTCAGCGCGCCGGTCGCCTTGCCGACCACCGTTGACATGAGCGCCGCCAGCGCCAGGCCCGCCGCGCCGATCGCCGCGATCCCGTAGACTTTCAGCCGGAACTCCGCAGCGCGCCGCCGCGCCATGCGCTTTCGGGACGCGGGCGAACTGTGCTCCAGGGTGAGGGCAGCCATATCGACCATGGATCAGTTCCCTCTCAGTCGTAGAGTTCGCGGTACTTGCGGACGATCCGCAGCGCGTAGATGTTCAGGGCCAGCGTGATGAAGAACAGCGTGAAGCCCAGCGCGAAGGCGGGCGCCGCGGCGGTGTCCGCCTCGGTGTCACCGGTGATCAGGGCGACGATCTGCACCGTCACGGTGGTCACCGTCTCCATCGGGTTCCAGGTCAGGTTCGCGCCTTGCCCCGCGGCCATCACCACGATCATCGTCTCGCCCACCGCGCGGCTGACGCCCAGCAGCACCGCCGAGACGATGCCGGGCAGGGCGGCGGGCAGGATCACCTGGCGGATCGTCTCGGCCTTGGTGGCTCCGAGACCGTACGACCCGTCGCGCAAAGATTGAGGCACGGCGTTGATCACGTCGTCCGACAGCGAGGAGATGAACGGGATGATCATGATTCCCATGACCACGCCCGCGGCCAGAGCGCTCTCCGACGCGACGTCGAATGTGAAGCCGGGGTTGGCGCTCCAGATCACAGCCAGCCCGCCCAGCGCGAAGACCGCGAAATAGGCGACAAGGCCATAGCCGCCCGCCTGACGCGTCAGCGACTGACGAAAGCCCGGACGCGCCCTCTCCAGCAGCAGGAGCGCCAGAAAGCCGACGATCACCGCCGCCAGCAGGCCGAGGATCGGAACGATCACCCCGCCATTGTCGCGGATGAAGGGCGCCACGGTGATGGCGGCGAAAAAGCCGTAGACCACGGTCGGGATGCCGGCGAGGACTTCGAGCAGCGGCTTGGTCCAGGCGCGCACTTTCGGGCTGGCGAAATCCGACAGGTAGATCGCCGCCATCAGGCCGATCGGCACGGCGACCAGCATGGCGATCACGGTGATCATGGCGGTGCCCGCGAACAGCGGGATCGCGCCCACTTTCTCCGGGTCCAGCTTGCCTTCGAACACGCCCGCCAGCGGGCTCCAGGTTGTGCCGAAGAAATAGTCGAACAGGCGCCAGTCGATGCGGTTGAAGAAGATCAGCGTCTCGCCGATCAGCGACAGCACGATGCCGACCGTCGTCAGGATGGCGATGGTGGCCGAGACGGCGAGGACCGCGCGGATCACCCGCTCTGACCGGTTGCGCGCGCGCCACTCCATCGAGATCTGGCTGCGGGTGCGCAGCAAGGCGGCCAGCGCGGCGCCGACGCCGGCGATCAGCACCGCGACGCCGCGCCAGAAACCGGCGGCGGTGTAGTACTCGGCCAGCGCTTCGCGCGCCGGGTCCACGCTTGACGGAATGCCGCCTGTCGCGATGGCGCGCGCGTCGTTCAGCATCAGGTCCAGCTGGATCTGCGACAGCGCCTCGCCGGTCAGCGCGGAGGCGCGGCTTGTCATGGTTGAGTCGATGACCGCCCCGGCGAGACCCGAAACCACGATCAGCGCGCCGAGGCCCGCGATCAGAACCCACATCAGGCTGTAAAGCCCGTGGTAATTGGGGCGGGAGTGAAGCTGGGCGTAGTTGTCGCCCGCCAGCGCCGACGCCTTGGCGCGGCCCAGCAGGAACGCCGCCGCCGCGATGATCAGGATTGCCAGGGCGGTCAGAAGCGTCATCGCTTCACTCCGAATAATCGAAAGCCGCCCAGCCTTGGGGCGCGGAAGGGGGAGGCGCGGCCGCGCCTCCCCCCAGCGTTTCGGCTTGCGCCGTAAATCAGAACGCCTCGGCGGTCAGATTGGTCAGTTCCGTCGCCGCGGTCTTGTTGGCGATGTGCGCCTCCTCGGGCAGCGGGATCAGGCCGCGGTCGAGCAGGTAGCCGTCCTCGCCGGTCGCGTCGTCCGACACGAACTCGGCGACGTATTCCTCGATGCCCGGAATCACGCCCACATGAGCTTTCTTCACGTAGAAATACAGCGAGCGGGAGACCGGGTAATCGCCGGAGGCGATGTTCTCGAAGGTCGGCTCGACGCCGTCGACCGAAGCGCCTTTGATCTTGTCGGCGTTCTGGTCGAGGAAGGAGAAGCCGAAGACGCCCAGAGCGTTCGGGTTGGCCTCCAGCTTGGCGACGATCAGGTTGTCGTTCTCGCCGGCTTCGATGTAGGCGCCGTCGTCACGGATCTCGATGTGCTTGCAATCCTCGGCGCCCGAAGCCTTGCAGCCGCCTTCCATGGCCAACTCCTCGAACGCGTCGCGGGTGCCCGAGGTCGGCGGCGGGCCAAGGACCTCAATCTTCTGCGCCGGCAGAGAGGGGTCGACATCGGACCACATCGTGGCGGCCGAACCGGCCTTCAGCGCCTCATACACCTGCGCCAGGGTGACGGAGAAATCCGCCGCGCTCTTGGCGTTCGCGATCACGATGCCGTCGAAGCCGACAACCACCTCGGTGATGTCGGAGACGCCGTTCGCCTGGCAGGTCTCGAATTCGGACTTCTTCATCCGGCGCGAGGCGTTGGTGATGTCAGGATGATCGACGCCGACGCCAGCGCAGAACAGCTTCAGGCCGCCGCCGGAACCGGTCGATTCGACGACGGGGGTCGGGAAGTCGGTGTTCCGGCCAAAGGCCTCGGCGACGGCGGTTGAGAACGGGAAGACGGTCGACGAGCCGACGATCCGGATCTGGTCGCGCGCGGCGGCTTCGCCAGCCATTGCGACGGTCGCAAGCGCGGCGAAGGCGGCGCCGATGCGGAGTTTGTTCACTGCTTCTCTCCAAGTCTGCAGACAAGTTGCAAGGTCGTCGAGTCGCCCCAACGCTCCTCGGCGCGGACCCTATTTCGCTCCAACAACAGGTATACGACGGAAAAATCACGCTTGTGTGACAGGTTAACCATCTGGAAAATATAATAAATATGAGGGTTGAGAATGTTCGGCGCGTGCGCTGTCAGCGTTTTTTACAACGCCGCTGGCGCGCGTTCTCCGCGATTCTCTGAGTCGCGGGTTATGTCCGTTTCAGCGGCGGCGCGCGGCAGCCACACGGTGAAAACGCTGCCTTTTCCGGGCTCGCTGACGATCTCAAGGTCGCCGCGGTGGCGCTTCAGGATGTGCTTGACGATGGCCAGCCCCAGCCCGGTTCCGCCGCGCTCCCGGCTGCGCGAGACGCTGACCCGATAGAACCGCTCGGTCAGTCGGGTGAGGTGCTCGGCCGGGATGCCTTCGCCCTGGTCGATCACCTCCACGCCGATCATGCCGGGGCGGTCGGGACTTCTGGGGGCGGCCGCCACGCGGACTGGCGCGCCCGGCAGGCTGTATTTGAGCGCGTTGTCCACCAGGTTCAGGAAAACCTGCGACAGCTGCTGCGGATCTCCCTGCACCCTCGCGCTTTCATCGTCGAATTCGATGATCAGGCGGCCGTCGCTGATCGGACCCAGCTCCATCGCGACCGAACGCGTGACATCGTTCAGCCAGACGGTCCCGCGCGGACGGACATGCTCATCCAGTTCGATTCGGTTCAGCGACAGAAGATCCTCGACCAGCCGCTTCATGCGCTCGGTCTGCGTCGCCATGATCCCGAGGAACCGTTCGCGCGCGGCCTCGTCCGACTTGGCGTGGCCCTGCAGCGTCTCGATGAAGCCGGCGAGCGAGGCGAGCGGGGTCTTGAACTCGTGGCTGGCGTTGGCGACGAAGTCGCGATGCAGCATCTCGGCGCGCCGGGCCTTGGTGTGGTCCTCCATCAACACAAGCACCGCCATCGCCCGATCGCTCCAGCGGTCGCCGTCGCGGTCGAGGGGCCGCACGGTGGCGCGAATGAAGATCTCCTGCGCGCGCACGAGGTCGAATTCGACGCTCCGCGCCTCCTGCCGCTGGAAGGCGGCCTCGACCGCTTCCAAAAGCGCGGGGTTGCGGAACACGCGGGTGTAATGCGCGCCGATTTCGGCGTGGCGATACATGTCGGCCGCGGCCTCGTTGACGAAAGCGACGTCGCCCGCCGCGTCCAGCAGGAAAAGCGGGTTCGGCAGCCGCGCCAGAACCTCTCGGCCATGGCCTGCGCGCAGACCCGTCGCAGGGCGCTCCGCCGACGCAGGAGCGGGGGGATCCGCCTGCGTTGCGCCCGATCTGCGTCCGTTAGCGTTCAGAGCCGTGCTAACGAAAGCTCCGATGGCCGCGCCAACCGCGGCCGCCAGCGCGGTCAGCGCGGGCGACAAATCCGCCTCGGCCGCCCCCCAGGCGCCGAGACCGGCGAGCGCCAGCGAAAAAGCGGCGCCTTGCAGAGCGGTTGATGCGTCGACTTTCTGAGCCATGGAGGGGTTCTAACAGCGCTGCCCGTCCACAAAAAGCGGGATTGCTTTCACATCGCCGTCACATACATAAACCTCGCTCGCCGCCGGTGCGGCGGCCTGTGCTAAACTGCGAGTCCGATCCAAAGGAGTTCGGTGCGGCGCCATGATCCGTTATGACCTGAAATGCGCTTGCGGCTGCGAGTTCGACGCCTGGTTCAAGGACAGCGCGGCCTTCGATGCATTGAAGGCCGCGGGTCAGGTGGTGTGCGCCAGTTGCGGCTCGACCGATGTGAAGAAGGCGCTGATGGCGCCGCGGGTCGCCACCTCGCGCAAATCGGCCAAAACGCGCTCCGAGGCGCCGTCGGAAGGCGCGGCCGCTGTCGGCGCGTTGTCTGCGCCGACCGATCCGGAGCTGGCGAAGAAGCTGAAGGACCTCCAAGACTACCTGACCCGGAACTCGGACGATGTCGGCTCGGCTTTCCCCGAAGAGGCGCGCCGCATTCATTACGGCGAGGCCGACAAGCGGCAAATTCACGGCGTCGCGTCGCCCGAGGAGGCGCGCGAGTTGACCGAAGAGGGCGTTCCCATCGCGCCGCTGCCGCTTTCATCGCGCCGCGCGAACTGATCCGGCGGGCGTTTCCACCCTCTCCATCTTGCGGCTTCGCGCCCGCCCGCGTATGAGTGCGCGCCGTGAGCGCCCCCCTGACGAGAACCGCCGCCGGCGCCCGGCTCTGGAGCACCCGCCATGCCCCGCCTCGTGATGAAATTTGGCGGCACGTCCGTCGCCGACATGGAACGAATTCGCGCCGTCGCCCAAAAGGTGAAGCGCGAGGTCGACAACGGCTATGACGTGGCCGTCGTCGTCTCGGCCATGGCGGGCGAGACCAACAAGCTGGTCGGCTTCGTGCGCGACGCGGCCCAGCCGCCGGGCTGCGATCACATGGGCCTCTACGATGCGCGCGAATACGACGCCATCGTCGCTTCGGGCGAGCAGGTGACATCCGGCCTTCTGGCGCTGGCGCTGCAGGAGATGGGCGTGCCGGCGCGGTCCTGGCAAGGCTGGCAGATTCCGATCCGGACGACCTCGGCCCATGGCGCGGCGCGGATCGAGAAGATCGAGACCGCCAATCTGGAGGCGAAATTCGCCGAGGGTCTGCATGCGGTCGTCGCGGGTTTCCAGGGTCTGGCCGAGGACAACCGCATCGCCACGCTTGGGCGGGGCGGGTCCGACACCTCGGCCGTCGCGCTGGCCGCCGCGCTGGGCGCGGAGCGCTGCGACATCTACACGGATGTGGACGGCGTCTACACCACCGACCCGCGGATCGAGCGGCGCGCCGCCAAGCTGCACCGCATTTCCTATGAGGAGATGCTGGAATTGGCCTCGATGGGCGCGAAAGTCTTGCAGACCCGGTCGGTCGAGCTTGCTATGAGATACAAGGTGCGTCTTCAGGTTCTGTCGAGTTTCGTCGACGCGCCGGGCACCCTTGTCTGTGATGAGGAGGAGATCTTGGAGCAGAACGTGGTCAGCGGCGTCGCTTATTCGCGCGACGAAGCCAAGGTGACCTTGCTGAGCGTCGCCGACCGTCCGGGCGTCGCGGCGGCGATTTTCGGTCCGCTCGCCGATGCGGGCGTGAACGTCGACATGATCGTGCAGAACATCTCCGAGGACGGTCGTACGGACATGACCTTCTCATGCTCCATGGACGACCTGCCGCGCGCCCGCCACGCGCTTGAAAAAGCCGCCGAAAGCATCTCTTATCGCGAACTGGTGGTCGATGATGCGGTCGCGAAGGTCTCGGTGGTCGGCATCGGCATGCGCAGCCACACCGGCGTTGCGCAGAAAGCGTTCCAGGTGCTGGCCAACGAGGGCGTGAACATCAAGGTCATCAACACCTCGGAGATCAAGGTGAGCGTCCTGATCGACCGGAAATACCTGGAGCTGGCGGTGCAGGCGCTCCACGCCGCCTTCGACCTAGACAAAGCGGCTTGACCGGCCGCGCGACCCAACCCAGCCGCGCGATCCGCGCGCGCCGCAACGGGGACTAGCGGCCGATGCACCACCCCGACCCTTCCGGGCCTCGCGTCCTGCTGAAGTCTCTTCGGCAGGCGATGGCCGAACGGGGTGGTGGTCAGCAGCGTCTCGACACCATCGTGAAGCTGATCGCGACCAACATGGTCGCCGAGGTGTGCTCGGTCTATCTAAAGCGTGACGAAGCGAACCTGGAGCTGTGCGCCACCGAAGGTCTGAACCCCGGCGCCGTGCACAAGTCCAGCCTGAAGGTGGGCGAAGGCCTGGTCGGCCGCATCGCCCGGTCAGGCTCTCCCGTCAACTCCGCGGACGCCGAGCACGAGCCCGGCTTCCTCTACCTGCCTGAGACGGGGGAGGAGGCGTATCGCTCCTTCCTTGGCGTGCCGATCCAGCGCCTGGGCAACGTGCTGGGGGTGCTGGTCGTTCAGAACCGGGCCGGGCGCCATTACGACGAGGCCGAGGTCGAGGCGCTCGAAATCGTCGCCATGGTGCTGGCCGAGATGGCCGAAGCGGGCGAATTGTTGCGTCCGCTCGCACTGGATCCGCTGTCCAAGACCAAACCGCCCGCCGCCGCGCGCGGCGTCGCCGCCGCCGACGGCTTCGCCCGCGGCAAGGTGGTGCTGCATGAACCGCGCATCGTCGTCGCCAACCCCATCGCCGAGCATGTGCAGGTGGAGTTGACCCGCCTGCACGAGGCGATCGACGCGATGCGCAGCGAGATCGACGCGCTGGTCAACTCCAAGGCCGTGCGCGACGCGGGCGAGCACCGTGGCGTGCTCGAGGCGTTTCGCATGTTCGCCCATGACAAGGGCTGGGTGCGCCGGCTGGAGGAGGCGGTGGAGTCCGGCCTCGCCGCCGAGGCCGCGGTCGAGAAGGTGCAGTCCGACACCCGCCTCAGAATGGAGCGGATCACCGATCCCTACCTGCGGGAGCGCCTGCACGATCTCGACGACATCGCCAACCGGCTGATCCGTTTCCTGGTCGGCGCCGAGCCGATCACGGCCGACTCGCTGGCCGACGAGGCGGTGCTGGTCGCCCGCAACATAGGTCCGGGAGAGTTGCTGGATTACGGCGCGGAACTGAAGGCGCTGGTGCTGGAGGAGGGCTCCGTCTCCTCGCACGCCTCGATCATCGCGCGCGCGCTCAACATTCCGCTGGTGGTGCGCGCGCAGGGGGTCATCGCGATCTCCGAGAACGACGACCCCATCATCGTCGATGGCGACAGCGGAATGGTCTATCTGCGCCCGGAAGCGGCTGTGATCGACAGCTATGGCGAACGCGCCGAGATCCGCCGCCACGACGCGGAGGAGTTCCGAGCCATCCGCGACCTGCCCGCCAAGACGCTGGACGGGGTCGAGATTCGACTGGACATGAACGCGGGCCTGATGGCCGACCTGCCGCATCTGGGCGAAAGCGGCGCGTCGGGGGTCGGCCTCTATCGAACCGAGCTTCTGTTCATGGTGCGCTCCTCGCTGCCGCGACGGGACGAGCAGGCGGAGATCTACAGCCGGATCATCGACGCGGCGCATGGCAAGCGGCTGGTGTTCCGCACCCTCGACATCGGCTCGGACAAGGTGCTCAGCTATTTCAAGCGTGAGCCGGAGGAGAACCCGGCGCTGGGCTGGCGCGCGATCCGTCTGGCGATGGACCGGCGCCAGATGATGCGGATGCAGGCCCAGGCGCTGCTGCGCGGCGCAGGAGAGCGCCCCCTGAGCGTGATGTTCCCTTTCGTGGCGACCGAGAACGAGTTCTATGCGGCCCGCGACGTCCTGCTGACCGAGGCCGAACGGGTGCGCGCCCAGGGCCACGCCGCGCCCGAGACGATCGAGTGCGGGGTCATGCTGGAGATTCCCGGCCTCGCCTATGCGTCGGACCGCTTCTTCCGCGAGGTCGATTTCGTCTCCATTGGCGGCAACGATCTGGAGCAGTTCTTCTACGCCGCCGACCGCGGCAACGAGAAGGTCCGTCGACGCTACGATCCGCTCCTGCTGTCGTTCCTCGACTTCATCGGGCAGATCGTCGACCGCTGCGCGGCGGGCGGAACCTCGCTGTCCTTCTGCGGCGAGGCTGCGGCGCGGCCGGTGAACGCGGCGGCCTTCGCCGCGATGGGGCTGAAGGCGATGTCCATGCGTCCCGCCGCCATCGGCCCGGTCAAGCGCCTGATTCGCGCGATCGATCTTCATGAGGCCCGCGCCGTGATCGAGCGGGCGCGGCGCAAGGACGAGTTGTCGGCGCGCCCGGCGCTGGAGAACTGGCTGCGCGAGATCGGCGCGCCGGCCTGAGGGCGGCTCTATTTCCGCAACAGGATCGCCCGCGTGCCGGACCGGAACTCGCGCCGGAACAGCATGAACGCCGTCAGCGTGACCGAGATCAGCAGCGCCCAGGCGCCGATCAGCCAGGCGAGCGCGGCCAGCGCGAAATAGATCGCCCTCAGCCCGCGATTGAAGCTCTTGGTGGCCGAAATGTTTAGCTCCGCCGCCTTCTCGGCCATTTTTTCGCGCTCTGGCGAGTCGGGATCGTTCGGGATCGCGCCCAGAAGCACCGCGCAATAGCCGAATACCCGGTGCGACCAGACGAAATGCAGGAACCCGGTGGCGAGGATCGCGATCACCCCCAGCAGTTTCACGATCCAGGCGGTGCGCGGCGCGGACAAATCGGCCGCAAGATCGGTCGCCACGTGCGACAGCTCGTCGGTCTGGCCCAAAAGCGCCATCGCCGCGCCCAGAGCGGCCAGGCTGGCCGAGGCGAAAAACGCCGAGCCATTCCTGAGGTTCGACAGCAGGGTGGCGTCGAAAATCCGCGCTTCTCGAAGAGACGCCTCGCGAAACCACGCCCGCCTGTACTGCGCCATCAATTCACCGGTGGAGGTGGCGTCTCCTGTTCGGCTTTCGATGATCCGGCCCGTCGCCACCCAGGCGGCGAACAGATAGACCGCCGCAGCGGCGTCCCATACGGTCATCACGGACAGGAATGTCGGAATTTCAAGCATGTGGCGTTGGTAGCAACCCGGGCGCGTCGACGCAAAGACGCAATGTCGCCCGACGTCGCCGTTGCGCGCGGGGCGGATGCGCGGGATGCTCGCGTCCATGACGCGCACGCCGCTCTCCCGCAGGTTTCTTCTCGCCGTCGCCGCCGCGCTGATCGCCTGCGGCGCGGCCGCGGATGACCGTCGCCCCGTCACCCCGGAGGAGCGCGTCTGGCGCGCCGTCGGGCGGATCAACCAGGGCAACGGCGCCTTCTGCACCGGAGCGCTGATAGCGCCCGACCTGGTCGTCACAGCCGCGCACTGCCTCTACCACCCGCGCACCGGAAAACGGCTGCGGCCCGAATCCGTGCACTTCGTCGCCGGCTGGGCCAAGGGAGAGGCCGTCGCCCATCGTCTCGGCGCCGCCATCGCGCAGTCGCCGGTCTTCGACCCCGGCGCGGCGCCGACGCCCGCCGTCATGTCCACCGACATCGCGCTCGTGCGGTTGCGCAGCCCGATCCCCGGCGATCTGGTCACGCCCTTGCCGGTCGCGCCGTCGCAATCGGGAGAGCGGGACGCGCTGGTGGTCAGCTACGCGCGCGACCGGGCGCATCTAGCCTCGGTCGAACGGTGTCGCGCCGCATTCCCGACGCGGCCGAGCCGCCCGGCCCTCGCCGGCTGCGCCTCCGTCGAGGGCGCCTCAGGCGCGCCGCTTCTGGTGAAGGTGGGCGACCATTACGCCGTGGCCGCGGTGGTGTCCGGGCGACAGGGAGAGGGGCGGGAGGCCCGCGCCGTGGCCACGCCGCTACACCCGGAACTGAACTTGCTCAGGGATATGCTGAAGTGACGCTATCCGCGCTGGTTTCGCCGCGCGCTGACTTACGCTGAAATCATGTTCACGCGCCTGACCGCCATCTTCAGTCTCGCAACGTTGGCGGTCATCGCCGTGTCGGCCGCGCGCGCGCCGCATGCCGAGGCGCTGGATCTCGGACTGACGCGGATGATCCACTCCACCGAACGCGCGGAATGGAGCGGGGTCGGCCGCCTCCGATTGCGAGGCGGCGGGTTCTGCACGGCCGCGCTGTTGAACGAGACAATGGCGGTCACCGCCGCGCACTGTGTGTTCGACCCTGAGACCAGAAAGCCCGAGAAGCCCGAAGAAATGACCTTCGAGGCCGGTTTCTGGATGAGCCGGGCGGCGGCCACCCGCAGGATCGCCAATTACGTCGCGCATCCCGATTACGCCTATGTCGAGCGTCCCGGCGTCAGTTCCATAAGCGCGGATCTCGCCATACTCGTGCTTGAGAAGCCGATCGAAACCTCGACGGCGCGGTCTTTCGAACTGGCCTCCAGAATTGCGGCCGGGGACAAGGTCGCTCTCGTCTCCTATGGCGACACGCGACAGAACATCCCGACGATTCAGGAACCCTGCCGAGTGCTGGGCGTCGAGGATGCGGTGTTCGTTCTGGATTGCGGCGCGGTGCCCGGGACGTCGGGCGCGCCGGTCTTCATCCGCGATGGCGAGCGGGCGGACATCGCCGCGATCGTCTCGGCCATCGGCTGGTCGCCGAAGGGCAAAATCACCTTCGCGGTGTCCGTGGAAAGGGCCTTGCCGGGCGTGCTGAGCGCGCTCCGCTGACCCCCTTGACGGCGCAGGCGCGCGCAACCACATCCCTTTAGCGGACGCCCGTTCCGGGGTTCGCCACAACACGTCCGGCCCGTCTGAAACAGAGGGCCGAAACCCGTGTATCGCTCTCATGGAGGATAGACATGCGACACTTCGATCTTTCACCCCTTTATCGCTCGACCGTCGGTTTCGACCGCCTTGGCTCGCTGATCGACGCCGCGCTTTCGGCTGAACCGAGCGCGCCGAGCTACCCGCCCTACAACATCGAGAAGACTGGCGAGAACGCCTACCGCATTTCCGTCGCGGTGGCCGGATTCGCCGAGGATGAGTTGAACATCGAGGCCAAGGAAGGCCAGCTAATCATCTCCGGCGCCAAGCAGGAGTCCGATGAGGAGAAGGGCGCGACCTACCTTTACCGCGGCATCGCCGCCCGCGCCTTCGAGCGCCGCTTCCAGCTGGCCGACCATGTCCGAGCGCACGGCGCCCGGCTTGAGAATGGCCTCCTGCATGTCGATCTGGTGCGCGAAGTGCCCGAGGCGCTGAAGCCCCGCAAGATCGAGATCGCGAAAGGCGCGGCCGTCGAGTCGAAGGCGGTCTAAACCGCTCTTCATCCCAAACCACCGAGGCCCCGCCCAGGCGGGGCCTTTTCCTTCGGGGCGCCCAGAAACACCAATCCCCAAAAACCGAACGCCGCGCCCTCCAAACCGGAGAGCGCGGCGCTCTGAATTCTTCAAGAGACCGGCGCGAGGCCGGTCGCGCTCAGCCCTGACGGGCCTTGAAGCGGCGCTGCGTCTTGTTGATCACATAGACGCGGCCTTTGCGGCGCACCACGCGGCAGTCGCGATGGCGGCTTTTGAGCGACTTGAGCGAGTTGCGAACCTTCATGGTCCTTCTCCGTCTCGTTTCGCGGCCCTTTCGGGCCAGCTCTGGCCTTTGCGATCGCGCCGCGCCCATCGCGCTGCGCTTCGACAAAAAATCCCCGCCAGTCGAACAACCGGGGCGGGGCGTGAATGGTGGGCGCGGCTGGGATTGAACCAGCGACCCCTACGATGTCAACGTAGTGCTCTCCCGCTGAGCTACGCGCCCGTCGTGCGCAACAGGCCTCGGCCGCCGCGCCGCTGTCGTATAGTTTGGGGCCTCGAGAGGCGCAAGTCCTTTTGCATCCCCGCGCGGCCGCGCTATGGTTCGCTTTGGCGGACACGATTTTGCGCCGCCGCAGCGGAGATGCGAACGCCATGAGCCCATCCGACGGGCGCCCATTCCAAACGCCGGCCGAGCGCGCTGCGTTCTCCGGTCCGGCGGAGCAGGGCTACAGGATTCTGGAGCCGGACGGCCGCCTCTCCGCCGCGGTGTTCAGTTCTCCGCACAGCGGCCGGGCCTATCCCAAGTCCTTTCTCGAACGCTCCCGGCTTGATCCGCTTGCGCTGCGCGCGTCGGAGGATGCGTTCGTCGATGAGCTTTTCGATTGCGCCCCGGGTCACGGCGCGCCCCTGATCGCAGCCGAGATCCCGCGCGCGCTGGTCGATCTCAATCGGTCTCCGCGCGATCTGGACCCGGCCGTAATCGACGGGGTCCGGGCGGGGCCGCTTAATCCCCGAGTCGCGGCGGGGCTGGGGGTTATTCCGCGCCTCGTCGCCGAAGGCGCGCCGATCTACAACGGAAAGATCCCGCTTCTGGAGGCGAAGCGGCGGCTCGAAACGCTGCACGCGCCCTATCACGCCGCGCTCGTGGCCTTGGTGGAACGCGCCCGCGCCCGGCATGGACAGGCGATCCTGTTCGATTGCCACTCCATGCCGCGGGATGCGCTGAAAAACGTCAATCGCCCCTGCGGGCGGCGGCCTGAGATCGTGATTGGCGACCGGTTCGGTGCGGCGGCGTCGCGGGAAATGTCGGACCTGGCGGAAGCCGCATTCGCCGAGGCCGGTTTTGTCGTCACCCGCAACGCGCCTTTCGCGGGCGGGCATATCACGCAGACCTATGGCCGTCCCGCGCGCGGCGTTCACGCGATCCAGATCGAGATTGATCGCAGCCTGTATCTGGATGAGGCGCGGGTGGAGAAGAACGCGGGTTTCGAGGCCACGCGGCGCGCGATCGCCGAGGCCGTCATCCGCCTTTGCCAGGCGCCGGCCGCGCGTCGCGCGATGGCGGCGGAATAGAGCGCAGACAATCAACCAAAAAAAGAGGCCGTCCCGAAGGACGGCCCAAGTCTAGGGAGGAAACGCCCAGGAAGGGCGGTGGCCGTAGCCACGTCTCTAACTATGTGTGCACCGCAGCAAAAATCAATGGCGTAATGGTCTTAAGCACTGCTTTTTTGGCCGCTCCGTCATGTGCGCCACGCATGGCGATGAGGAAAAATGCCTCAAAAAGCACCATATTCACGAATTTTAGGCGGTTTTCACCCGATCGAGGCGAATTTCGGGCTCGCGCTGCGTTGCAAAAAACCCAATCTCATTTCAACGCGCGGCCCTTGAGCACCGCGTCCTCGCCGAAGCGGCGTCGAAGCGCGTCCATGGCGCGTTCCGCCTTCGCCCGCGTGCTCGCGCCCGGGTCGAACAGGTCCGATGGCCCGGAATCCTCGGTTTCTTCGCTCAGCTCCGACAGGCCGACGCCGATCAGACGATACGGGCCCCGGTCGCCGGTCCGGTCCATCAGCGCACGCCCTTCGCGGTAGATCGCGTCGGCGATCTGAGTCGGCGCCTCCAGCGCATGGCGCCGGGTCAGCGTGGCGTGCTGGGCGGTCTTGAGCTTCAACGTGACAACGCGCCCGGCGACGCCTTTCGCCTTGCAGCGATCCGAGACCTTCACCGCCAGCCGCCAAAGATGCCCTTCCAGAAGGTCGGGATCCTCAATGTCGGTCTCGAACGTGGTTTCGGAGGAGACGCTTTTCATCTCGCTGTCCGGGTTCACCCTGCGCCGGTCGATCCCGTGCGACAGCTGATGCAGCCGGCGGCCCATCTCGCCATGCCGCGCGATCAGTGTCGCCTCGTCGATCCGGCGAAGGTCGGCGATCTTGCGCACGCCGTCGCGCTCCAGCGCCCCCTGCAGCGCCTTTCCGACGCCCCAGATCAGTCCCACGGGCTTGTCGGCCAGGAAGTCCAGCGTCTCCGCCTCGCCGATCACGCTGAAGCCGCGCGGCTTGTCGAGGTCTGACGCGATCTTCGCCAGGAACTTGCAGTGGCTGAGGCCGACCGAGACGGTCAGCCCGACCTCCCGCTCCACCCGCCGGGCGAGATCGGCCAGCACCGCGACCGGCGACGCGCCGTGCAGCCGCTCGGTGCCGGAAAGGTCCAGAAAAGCCTCGTCCAGCGACAGAGGCTCCACCAAAGGCGTCGTCGCCAGCATCATCTCGCGAATCTGGCGGCTGACCGCGGCGTAGACCGCCATGCGCGGCTTGATCACCACCGCGTCCGGGCAAATCTTCAGCGCCTTGAACATCGGCATCGCCGATTTGACGCCCCTGATTCGCGCCACATAGCAGGCGGTCGCCACCACGCCGCGCTTGCCGCCGCCGATGATCACCGGCTTGTCGGCGAGGGTCGGGTCGTCGCGCTTCTCGACGCTGGCGTAGAAGGCGTCGCAGTCGATATGGGCGATGGAGAGCGCGTCCAGCTCGCCATGCGCCAGCACGCGCGGAGACCGGCATACGGGGCAGCGAGGATGGGCGGCGGCGGCCTCGAACCGCGTCAGGCAGTCCCGGCAGAGCGCCGGAACGGGGGATGCGCCCGCAGGCATTACGCCTCCGCCAGCTCCTTCTGGATCGCCTCGGCCGCGGCGCGCGGGTCCGCCGCTGTCCAGACCGGCCGTCCCACTACGATATAGTCGGCGCCGGCGCGGATCGCCTCGGCAGGCGTGGCGACGCGCTTCTGGTCGCCCAGCGCCGCGCCCGCGGGCCGCACGCCCGGCGTGACGATCAGCTTGCCGGCCGCTACGGGAAGGGCGCGGATCGCGGCCGCCTCCATCGGGCTGGCGATCACCCCGTCGGCGCCGGCGTCGAAGGCGCGTTTGGCGCGCTCGACGGCGAGGTCCGCGATCACGCCCTCGCGGATCAGCGCGGCGTCGAGATCGTTGCGGTCGAGGCTGGTCAGCACCGTGACCGCCATGATCTTGAGATCGCTCGATCCCTTGCCGCGCGCCGCAGCCTCCACCACGTGCGGGTCGCCATGCACGGTCAGAAGATCGAGGTCGAATTGCGCCACGCCCCGCACGGCCGCCTCGATGGTCGCGCCGATGTCGAACAGCTTCAGGTCCAGAAAGACGCGCTTGCCGATATCCTTCAACTCCATCGCCAGCGCCATCCCGCCGCCGGTCAGCATGCCCAGCCCGATCTTGTAGAAAGTCACGGCGTCGCCCAGTTGCTCGACGATCGCGCCCGCCTCGACGGCGTTGGGGCGGTCGAGGGCGACGATCAGCCGGTCGCGTTGATCTTTCGGGGCGGGGGCGTTTGGCATTTGCGGCCTCTTGGGTTGGGTGCGCGCCTGTTCTGCGCTCTCGGCCCTGCCGGCGTCAACCGTTTCAATCGTCTGAAAAACCGCCGCTCTTCGGCTTGCGAAGACCGCTTTCGGCCCCCAAATCAATTGGGACGGGCGGGCCGACGACGGACGCCCCGTACATTGAGGCCGATCAAGGAGCGCGCCGGTTTCGGGCGCTAAAAGATCAGGCGCTTGGGAGACTGTTATGAATATCGAGAAGTTCACCGATCGCGCGCGTGGATTCATCCAGGCTGCGCAGACCATCGCGCTCCGCGAGGGGCACCAGAGATTCCTGCCCGAACACATCCTGAAAGCCCTTCTGGACGATTCCGAGGGGCTGGCGGCGAACCTGATCAGCCGCGCTGGCGGCGATCCGAAACGCGCGCTGGCGGCGGTTGATGCGGCGCTCGCAAAGCAGCCGAAGGTTTCGGGCGGCGGCGACCAGATCTACATGGACGGGTCGACCGCCAAGCTGCTGGCCGAGGCCGAGACCATCGCCCAGAAGGCGGGCGACGCCTATGTCCCGGCCGAGCGGCTGCTGACCGCCATCGCGCTGGCCAAGGGCACCGAAGCCGCCAAGGCGCTGAGCGACGCTGGCGCGACCCCGCAGGCGCTCAACGCCGCCATCAACGACATCCGCAAGGGCCGCACCGCCGACACGGCGAGCGCGGAGGAGGGCTATGACGCGCTGAAGCGCTTCGCCCGCGACCTGACCGCTGACGCCCGCGAGGGCAAGCTCGACCCGGTGATCGGCCGGGACGAGGAGATTCGCCGCTGCATCCAGGTCCTCTCCCGCCGCACCAAGAACAACCCGGTGCTGATCGGCGAGCCCGGCGTGGGCAAGACCGCCATCGCCGAGGGGCTGGCGCGCCGCATCGTAAGCGGCGACGTGCCCGAGAGCCTTCAGGACAAGAAGCTGATGGCGCTCGATATGGGCGCGTTGATCGCCGGCGCGAAGTATCGCGGCGAGTTCGAGGAGCGCCTGAAATCGGTCCTCAACGAGGTGCAGGCCGAGGCGGGCCGGGTGATTCTGTTCATCGACGAGATGCACACGCTCGTGGGCGCCGGCAAGGCGGACGGGGCGATGGACGCCTCGAACCTGCTGAAGCCCGCGTTGGCGCGCGGCGAGTTGCACTGCGTCGGCGCCACCACGCTCGACGAGTACCGCAAGCATGTGGAGAAGGACGCGGCGCTCGCCCGGCGCTTCCAGCCCGTCTTCATCTCCGAGCCGACGGTCGAGGACGCGATATCCATTCTTCGGGGTCTCAAGGAGAAGTACGAGGTCCACCACGGCGTGCGCATCACTGATTCCGCGCTGGTGGCGGCCGCGACCCTTTCCGAGCGCTACATCTCCGACCGCTTCCTGCCGGACAAGGCCATCGACCTGATGGACGAGGCCGCCAGCCGCCTGCGCATGGAGGTCGACTCGAAGCCCGAGGAGCTGGACGCGCTCGACCGCGACATCCTGCAGAAGGA
>QKHF01000315.1 GCA_003250135.1 Paracoccaceae bacterium
GGGCCTCAACCAGCGGGCCGGGCAGATCGTCGGCAAGCGCGGCACGGTGCTGGACCCGTTTCAGCATGGCAGCGGCGCGGTCGATATCGGCGGCGTGCGCTGGCTGGCGAAGCTGGAGGGGGGCGAGACGCTGGCGAAAGGCAAGCCCGTCGAGGTCGTCTCCGCCACCGGCACCACGCTGACAGTGAAGGCTGTCTAGGCGAATCGGCTGATCGAAAGCGCCGAACGGAAACGGCGTCGGGTCGACCCGACGCCGTTCATCGTTTCAGGGCGTGAAAAGCGTCAGGCCTCCAGCCGGGTCGTCAGGCTGATCTCGGCGTTCAGGACCTTGGAGACCGGGCAGCCCACCTTCGCGGCGGCGGCGATGCTGTCGAAATCGGCCTGCGAAATGCCCGGCACCTTGGCGTCGGTGTCGAGGTCGATCTTCGTGATCGCGAACCCGCCCTCGACCTGCTCCAGATGCACGGTCGCCTTGGTCGCGACGCTGGTCGGGGTGTGGCCTGCCTGCGCCAGCTCGTGGCTGAGCGCCATCGAGAAGCACCCGGCGTGGGCGGCGGCGATCAGCTCCTCCGGGTTGGTGCCGGTCAGCGGCTCCTCGAACCGGGTCTTGAACGAATAGGGAAGGCTGTCGAAGGCCCCGCTGGGCGCCGAGACGGTTCCGGCGCCTGACGGAAGATCGCCTTTCCAGACGGCCGAGGCGATGCGTTTCATGGGTGATTCCTCCTGTTTTCTGTCCTGATCCGGAGCGCGCGACGCCGCGATCGGCTGCGCCGACGCGGCGCGCCGGTCGATCCTGTTGGTACATGACTGCCGCGCCGCGATCCACCAGCGCGATGGTCGCGCCGGACGCGGACCGCGTCACTTCTCCCGCGCCGCCCGCCCGCTGCAATCCAGCGCCCGGACCAGCGCGTCCAGTTCCTCCAGTTCCGGGTCCCGCACACCCATCTCGATCAGGTGCGCCACCGTATTGTGGAGATAGACGCAGTTCGGCCCGGCCGGCCCGACGGCGCGGGAGATCACTTCCGCCTGCCGCTCCAGCGACCAGTCGCCCGCATATTGCCCATGCTCGCGCTCAACGACGAAGACCAGCGCCTCCGCCTCGCCCGGCGCGCCATCGGCGAAGCGGACCGGGTGCCTGATCTCGCGATAGACGCCGGTGACCTGCTCGCGCTGGCGCAGATACTCGCGCACGTCGACGGCGTCCGCTTCGGCCACCCGAAACGCGACCCCGCGGCATGAGGCGGAGGGATCCGCGTCGAGGCCCAGCACCAGTCCCGGCGCCACCTCGGTCCCGCGATAGCGGATGGAGCGGATACAGAACGAGCGGCGATAGCCATACAGATCGGCCATACGGCGCTCGGCATAGGTGAAATCCGGCCGCCACATCAGGCTGCCATAGCCGAACACCCAAAATCCGCCCGGACCTTCGACCGCCGCCATAGTGTCACCTCCAATCGCAAGATATACCCCGCCCGCAGGACGGATTCGAGAGGAGCGACATTGTGAAATTCTGGATCACGCTCGGCCTGATCCTGACCGCCTTCGCAGGCTGGTCCGTCTTCTGGTTCATCGGCCGCGACGCGCAGGTCGAGGCGATCGAGCGCTGGACGGCGGATCGGCGCGCGAAAGGCTGGACCGCGGAATACGCCGATCTCTCGGTGGCCGGATTCCCCAACCGCTATGACGCGCGGATCGAGCGTCTGGCGCTGGGCGAGCCCGCCCGCGGCTGGGAATGGACCGCGCCGGAGTTCAAGCTTTACACCCTCTCCTACGAGCCCAACCACGTGATCGCGGAATGGCCTGCGCTGCAGACCCTGTCGCTGGCCGGGGAGGACGTGCAGATCGCCTCCGCCACGATGCGCGCCAGCGCGGTGTTCGAACCGGGCCTCTCGCTGCCGCTCGACCGCGCCTCGGTGGACATGGAGGCGGTGGAGGCGACCGGCGCGAGCGGCTGGACCGCGGGGGCGCGGCGCTGGACCCAGCATCTGAGGCAGTCGGAACGCGAGGACGCGCCCGACAACGCCTATGAATTCCGGCTGGACGCGGACGGGCTGCGTCCGCCCGAAGCGCTGCGGCTGCTGCTCGGCCCCGACGCGCCGGTGATGATCGACGCGGCCGTGGCGGAGGGCGAAGTCGCGCTTGACGCGCCCTTGGACCGGCGCGCCTTCGAGGGCGGCGGCGCGCAACTGACGGCGATGCGCCTGAAGGAGCTGACCTTCAGCTGGGGGCCGATGCGGATCGAGGCCAAGGGGAGCGCCGTGGTCGACGCCAAGGGTCGGCCCGAAGGCGAATTTGATGTGACGGCCCACCAGTGGCGCGAGTTGCTGGACGGCCTGGTGGCTTCTGGCGCAGTGGGCCGGAGCGAGGCGAGCGCGATCGAAAGCGCGCTGGGTTTCGTGGCCGCGCTGGGCGGCAACCCGGACGTGATCGAAGCGCCGCTGTCGTTCCGGCGCGGGGCGATGCTGCTCGGCCCAATCCCGATCGGGACCGCCCCGGTGATCGCGAACCCGCGCTGAGGCGTCTACTCGCCGGGCTTGGACGGGCGGCGGCCGAAATCGGGGGCGGCGGTGTCCTGCCCCGCTTCGATGATGCCGCGCCGGATCGCCCGCGTATGGGTGAAATAGTCGAACAGAGTGTCGCCGTCGCCGGCGCGGATCGCCTTTTGCAGGGCGAACAGTTCTTCGGTGAAGCGGCCGAGAATCTCCAGCGTCGCGTCCTTGTTGTTCAGGAACACGTCGCGCCACATGGTCGGGTCGGAGGCGGCGATGCGGGTGAAGTCCCGGAAGCCCGCGGCGGAGTACTTGATCACCTCGGTGCTGGTGACCCGGCGCATATGGTCCGCCACGCCCACCATGGTGTAGGCGATCAGATGCGGCGCATGAGAGGTGACGGCCAGCACCAGATCGTGATGCTCCGGCGTCATCTCATCCACGTTCGCGCCCATCGCCTCCAGGAACGCGCGCAGCTTCGCGGTCGCAGCCTCGGACGCGCCGGGGATCGGCGTCAGGATGAACCATTTGCCTTCGAACAGTTCCGCGAAACCCGATTCGGGGCCGGAATGCTCCGTCCCCGCGATGGGATGGGCGGGGATGAACTCGACCCCCGCGGGCAGATGCGGCGCCACCGCCGCGATCACCGCCTGCTTGACCGACCCGACATCGGAGACGATCGCCCCCGGTTTCAGCGCCGGAGCGATGGATTTGGCGATGTTCTCCATCGCGCCGACCGGCACGCAAAGGATCACCAGATCCGCCCCGGCGACGGCCTCGGCGGGGTCATCATGCACGGAATCGCAGAAGCCCAGCTCCACCGCCTTCGCCAGCGTCTCGGCCGAACGCGCCGATCCGGCGACGTGGCCAACCAGCCCGCCGCGCTTCGCCGCCCAGGCGATGGAGGAGCCGATCAGGCCCAGCCCGATCAGCGCGATCCGCGGGAACATCGGCTCGCCCGCCATCACGCGGCCATGAACCGAGCGACGGCGTCGGCGACCGCCCGGCAGGCGGCCTCGTCGCCGATGGTGATGCGCAGATGCGCGGGCAGGCCGTAGCCCTCCATCCGCCGGACGATCAGTCCGCCGGCCTTCAGAAAAGCGTCGGCTGCGGGGGCGCATTTCGGACCTTGCTCGCCAAACTCGGCCAGCACGAAATTGGCGTTGGAGACGGTGCAGGGCGCGCCCGCCTCGCCCAGCTTCTTGGCCAGCCAGTCGCGCCATACCTCGTTCTGCACCGCGCAGTGATCGGTGTAATCGACGTCGCGCATCGCCGCCTCGCCCGCCATCGCGGCCGGGATGTTGACGTTGAAAGGCCCGCGCACCCGGTTCAGCACGTCGGCCACATGGCCGGGCGCATAGGCCCAGCCGAGACGCAGCGCCGCCAGCCCGTAGATTTTCGAGAAGGTGCGCGTCATCACGACGTTGTCGCGCGCCTCAACCAACCGCTCGCCGGCCTCGTAATCCGGGTCGCGGACATACTCGGCGTAGGCGCCGTCCAGCACCAGAAGCGCTTTCGGCGGCAGGGCGTCCGCCAGCCGTTCAAGCTTGGCCCGGTTCAGCATCGTGCCAGTCGGGTTGTTCGGGTTGGCGATGAAGACGAGGCGCGTGCGCTCGGTCATCGCCGCGATCATCGCGTCGACGTCGGTGGTCAGGTTGGTCTCGGGCGCGCTGACCGGGGTCGCGCCGGCCGCCAGCGCCGAGATCTTGTACATCAGGAAGCCGTGCTGCGAGTAGAGCACCTCATCCCCCGGCCCTGCATAGGCGTAGCAGAGCAGCGAGATCAGTTCGTCCGAGCCCGCGCCGCAGACGATGTGACCGGCGTCCAGCCCTTTCACCTCGGCGATGGTCCGGCGCAGCCCGGTCGCCCCGCCATCGGGATAGAGCGGCAGCTTGTCGGCGGCGGCCTTGAACGCCTCGATGGCGCGCGGGCTGGGGCCGAGCGGATTCTCGTTCGACGACAGCTTGATCACCCGGTTGGCGCCGGGCGCCTTGCTCTCGCCGCCCACGTAAGGCGCGATCGACAGCACGCCGGGGCGCGGTGCGATGGTCGGGTGCGGGGTCTGAACGGCGTCGGTCATCGGGCGGTCTCTAGGGTTCGCCGCACGAAAATCTTGCGGCGGTCCGCCCGTTTATCGCGTCTGATGGGTGTTGGAAAGCACCCGCAACTTCGGCCCCTGCCGCGCCGCGCGCCCGGCGATGGGCTTGGGTTTCGGGGCGGTCAGGCCTTCCAGCACCTCCAAAGGCGTCTTGACCGTGGCTCGGGCGCCGGTCTTGGGCGCGGCGTAGACCAGCTTGGTCGCCTCGATCAGGATCACCCCCGCTGCGCGCTTCAGGTCCAGCCGAAGCCCGACATTCTCGCAAACGCCCGACATGCGCAGCCAGAACCGCT
The DNA here is from genome assembly GCA_003250135.1 of Paracoccaceae bacterium. Taxonomy (GTDB): domain Bacteria; phylum Pseudomonadota; class Alphaproteobacteria; order Rhodobacterales; family Rhodobacteraceae; genus SZUA-547. The sequence goes on from QKHF01000315.1 coordinate 4,881, forward strand.
TGTGGCTGGGCGGCGCGTAAAGACAGGCCGCGTGGCGGGTCGGCTCGAACCGGTGCTCCCCCAGCTGATGCTCCAGCTGCTTGATGCTGTAGGGCCGGCCATAGCCGAACGGGGTCACGTCGCGCCGCGCCCAAAGGCCGGAGCGATTGGGCGCGATCAGAATGGCCGAGCCGCCCGGCGCCAGCACGCGCCACATCTCCTCGAACAAGGCGGCGGGCCGCTCGCAGGTCTCGATCCCGTGCGCGACCAGCAGCCGGTCGACATAGCCGTCCGGTAACGGCCACAGGGTCTCCTCGACCAGGGCGGCGCGGTTCGGCTGGTCGGCGGGCCAGCGCGCCACCCCCTGCCCCGCGGGCATCAGGCAAAAGGCGCGGCGGGCCTCGCCGAGGAAGGGCCGCATCATCGGGGCGGCGAAGCCGAAACCGACCAGCGTCTCACCCTTCACATCCGGCCAAAGCTGGCGCAGCGCGCGCTGCAGGGCCGATTGGGCCACGCGCCCCAGCGGGGTTCGATAATAAAATCGGCGAAGGTCGGCGACGTCCAGATGCATAAGCGGCGTCCACGGGTTAGTGTGCGCAACGACAGTAACCCAAATCAGGAGCCTGCGTCATGGCCAGTCCGCTAGAGATCGTCACAGTCCCCTGCCTGTCCGACAATTACGCCTACATCCTGCGCGACAAGGCGTCCGGCAAGGTCGCCGTCGTGGACGCGCCCGACGCCAAGGCGATTTCAAAGGCGCTCGACAAGCGCGGCTGGGGCCTCGACTGGATCCTGATCACCCATCACCACGGCGATCACGTCGACGGCGTGCCGAAGCTGAAGTCCCGTTACGGCTGCAAATGCGTCGGCGCCAAGAAGGACGAAGGCCGCCTGCCCAAGTTGAAAGTGGCGCTGAACGAAGGCGACAAGTGGAAGCTGGGCGAGACCAGGCTGCGGGTGATCGACGTATCGGGCCACACGGTCAACCACATCGCCTATTACTGCAAAAAGGCCGGCGTTGTGTTCACCGGCGACAGCCTGTTCGCCATAGGCTGCGGCCGGGTGTTCGAGGGCACCCACCTGATGATGTGGGAGAGCCTGTCAAAGCTCGCCGCCCTGCCGCCCGAGACGGAGGCGTATTTCGGGCATGAATATACCTTGGCCAACGCGAAATTCGCCCTGACCGCGGACCCTGAGAACGCCGCGCTGGCCGAGCGCGCCAAGGAGGTGGAGGCGATGCGGGCCAAAGGCGAGTTCACCACGCCCACCACGATCGGGCTGGAGCTGGCGACCAACCCCTTCCTGCGCGCGGCCGAGGCGTCGGTTCAGAAGGCGATGGGCATGGAGGGGGCCGACCCCGCGGCGGTGTTCGGCGAGGTCCGGCGGCGCAAGGATGTTTTCTAGGCGCGGCCCTCGCCGATCTCGTCGAATATCCACTCGCGAAACGCCTTGACCTTCGGCCGCGCCGCATTGGCCCGCGGACAGACGAGGTAATAGGCGAACTCCAGACGGATCGTGCGCGCGAACGGCCGGACCAGAAGGCCGGCGTCGAGATCGTTCTTGACCAGCACGCTGCGTCCCAGCGCCACGCCGCGCCCGGCGACGGCGGCGTCGAGCACCATTTCGGTCGGGTGCAGCCCCAGCCCGCGGCTCGCATCGACGCCGGTGACGCCTTCCTCCGCCAGCCAGCTTTCCCAATCCGGAAACCGTCCCACGAAGCGGGTTTTCCAGAACAAGTCGTGGATCAGGGTGTGGCTGCGCAGGTCGTCCGGCGTCTTCAGCGGATCTGCGCCTTGCAGCAAGGCCGGGCTGCAGACCGGGAAAATCTCCTCCTCGCTCAGCAACT
>QKHF01000286.1 GCA_003250135.1 Paracoccaceae bacterium
CCCTTCGACCGCATCCTGCAGGAGGTGCGCGAATTCTTCGACGTGCACGAGGCCGAGGGCACCTATGCGGGCGGCGTGCATTTCGAGATGACGGGCAAGGACGTCACCGAGTGCCTGGGCGGCATGCACCGTCTGACCGACGCCGACCTTTCGGACCGCTATCACACGGTCTGCGATCCTCGCCTCAACGCCAGCCAGGCGCTGGAGCTGGCCTTCCTTCTGGCGGAGGAGCTGGAGAAATCCGCGCCGCTCAGCCGCGCCGAGGCGCTCTGACAAACCGATAATAGCCGTTTCCGGTCCGCAAGGGCGGGGGCGGCCTCATACGGAACTTCTTTGAATGACGAGTAACGTTCTGGTCCTGACCGCGTCCCACGCGCTGGACGCGGCTGAGGTCGAACCGGCCCGCGCAGCGCTTGGCTCGACCGCGGGCGACCTGCGTCGGCTGGGCCCGAACGCGCTGGAGATTCCGTTTCGCGTGATAGGGGCGGGGGTCGCGGATGTGAAGGCGGCCGCGCGGGCGGCGCTGGAGGGCGCCGAGATCGACGCCAATATCGTGTCCTCCAATGGACGCAAGAAACGGCTGCTGATCGCGGACATGGACTCGACCATCATCGGCGTCGAATGCATCGACGAGGTGGCGGATTTCGCCGGGGTCAAGAACCTGGTCGCGCCGATCACCGAACGCGCCATGCGCGGCGAGCTGGATTTCGAGGGAGCGCTGACCGAACGGGTCGGGTTGCTTCGCGATCTGCCGGTCGAGACGCTGCAGCAGGTCTATGACGAGCGGGTGCGCCTGAATCCGGGCGCGCGGACGCTGGTTCAGACGATGAACGCCATGGGCGCAGCGACGGCGCTGGTCTCGGGCGGCTTCACCTTCTTCTCCTCCCGTGTCTCGGAAGCCGCCGGGTTCAAGTCGCATCAGGCCAATGTGCTGCTGGAGGAGGACGGCAAGCTGTCCGGTCTGGTGGCGCTGCCGATCCTGGGGCGAGAGGCGAAGCTGGAGGCGTTGAAGCGGATCTGCGCCGAGCGGGGCTTTGGGCCGCGTGAGGCGGTGGCGGTGGGCGACGGCGCCAATGATCTGGCGATGCTGGGCGCCGCCGGTCTGGGCGTCGCCTATCGCGCCAAACCCGCGGTGGCCGCCGCGGCGGATGCGCGGCTGGAGCACTCTGACCTCACCGCGATCCTGCATCTTCAGGGCATTCGGTCCGAGGCGTTCCGGACCTGACGCCTAGCCGGGCAAGAGCGCGGTCGGCTTTCCGTCGGGATTCAGCGCGACGAACACGAACACGGCCTGCGTGACCATCTGGTGGTCGAGCTCGTCGCGTCGCCGCCGCCAGGCTTGAACCTTGAAATGCATCGACGTGCGGCCGCTCTTGATCAGGTCGGCGAACACTGTCACCTCGTCCCCGACCTTGACCGAGTTGTGGAACGTGATCGCCTCCACCGCCACGGTCACGCACCGGCGGCGCGCGCGTAGCGCCGCGGCGTTGCCCGCGGCCAGGTCCATCTGCGCCATCAGCCAGCCGCCGAAGATGTCTCCGGCCGGGTTCGTGTCCGCCGGCATGGCGATGGTGCGGATCGCAGGCTGGCGGCTGTAATCGTAGTGTTCCTCGCCAAGATGGTCGCTGCTGCGCATGCTCATGGTATCATCCCGTGTTTCAACGGCTGGCGCGCCTGTGATTGGACTGTGTGCGGCGCCTCCTCTACCTACCCGAATAGAGCGAATTACGGGAGGCGACCAATGAATTATCTTCGGCGACCGTCCTGGTGGATGCCCGACAGCGCTGCGACGCCTGAAGCCGTTTATCTGAACCGCCGGTCCCTGATGGCGGGCGCCGGGGCCGGCCTCATCGCCGCGGCCGCGCCGTCCGCCTCCCACGCCGCCAAGCCGGAGGAGCCGTTCACGCCTGCGCCCGCGCGCAATCCCGCCTATGCGGACGCCGGGCGGCCGATCACCGACGAGGCGCTGAACGCCACCTACAACAACTTCTATGAGTTCGGCTCGCACAAGCGCATTTCGGACGCGGCGCAGCGGCTGGAGACCGATGGCTGGACCATCGCCGTCGACGGTCTGGTGGAGAAACCGTTCGAGATCTCGACCGACGACCTGATCGCCGGCGCGCCGCTGGAAGAGCGGGTGATCCGTCACCGCTGCGTCGAGGCGTGGTCCATGGTCGTGCCCTGGGTCGGATTTCCGCTGTCGCACCTCGTCTCGCTCGCCAAACCTCTGTCGGGCGCGAAATACGTGCGGTTCGAGACGTTCAAGGATGCGGATGTCGCGCGCGGTCAGCTCCAGTTCTGGTATCCGTGGCCCTATGTGGAGGGGGTGACGATCGAGGAGGCGGCCAACGAACTGGCCTTCCTGGTGGTCGGCGCCTACGGCAAGGTGCTCCACAAGCAGTTCGGCGCGCCCATCCGCCTGCACCTGCCGTGGAAGTACGGCTTCAAGTCGATCAAGTCGATCGTGCGCGTCAGTTTCGTCGAGGAGCGCCCCGTCAGCTTCTGGGAAGAGCTCCAGTCGCGGGAGTACGGGTTCTGGGCGAATGTGAACCCTGAGGTCGACCATCCCCGCTGGAGCCAGGCGACCGAGGAGGTGCTGGGCGGCGACGGACGTATTCCGACCCAGCTGTTCAACGGCTACGGCGAGCAGGTCGCGGGGCTCTATTCGGGGATGGAAGGGGTCGGCGACGCTCTGTGGCGCTGACCTGCGACGCCCTGTCCGAAGCGTCCTGTCGGACGAAAGCCTGTCGGACAAAAAAATGGGGCCGGCAAGGCCGGCCCAGTCCAACAGGGAGGTATCATCAAGATACGACGGACGCTCTCACGCCCGCTGAGTTTAGAGTAAGGCGCCGCGGGGCGATCGGACAAGACGCAGGCGCCGCAAAATTGTGCGCTGCGGCAAAATTACGCCAGTGGCGGCTCCAGAGTCGGCGCAGGCTGCGGCTCAGCGCCGGACTCCTCGGTCAACTCATTGGAAAGACGTTGGAAAGTCGCGACTTCCTCGATCAGGAAATCGCGAAACGCCTGAACGCGCTTCGAATGGCGAAGTTCCTCGGGATAGGCCAGGTAGACAGTGAATGGCGGGCTGCTGAGCTCCTTCGCCACCTGCCGGATCTTCGGCCGTCCGATCACCGCGTAATCCGGCAGGGCGGCGATGCCCAGATCATGCTCGGCCGCCTGCAACAGGCCGAAATAGTTGTTCACCGTCAAAGCATGGAACTGCTCGATCCTCAGCGTGTCGCGCATCCAGTCTCGCGCCGTGGTCGATTGCTGGGCGCCGGGGGAGTAGCCGAGAATGTTGTGACGCTTCAGGTCTTCGATCGTCTCCGGCTCGCCGTATTTCTCGACATAGGCCTGCGACGCGTAAAGTCGCAGGCTGACCTCCATCAACGGGCGGCGCACCAGATCGGCCTGTTGCGGCGGCGTCATGCGAATCGCCACATCCGCCTCTCGCATGGCGAGGTCGAGGATCACCTCGGTCAGGATGAGGTCCATGGTCAGGCCGGGATTGGCGGTGAACAGGCGCTCCAGCCGCGGCGCCAGCCAGATCGTGCCGAAGCCCACCGGCACGGTGACGCGCAGCTCGCCCCCCGCCACGTCGCTGGCGTCGCGAAGACGGGCCTGCGCGGCCGTCAGTTCCGAGTCCATCCGGTTGCAGGCCTCAAGCAGGACCTCGCCCTGCTCGGTCAGGATCAGCCCGCGCGTGTGGCGATGAAACAGGGTCGCGCCAAGGTTCTCCTCCAGCGCGCGAATCTGTCGGCTGACCGCCGATTGGCTGAGATTCAGCCGGTCACCCGCATGAGTCAGGCTTCCGGCTTCGGCCACGGCGTGAAAGATTCTCAGCTTGTCCCAGTCCATGAGGCTCCCCTCAGGTTTGGTCGAGTATGCCTCATGCTGCGCCGCGGCGAAACGCCCGAACGTGTTGATGGGCGCCGCATTCGGACGGTTTCTTCCTTCACCGGGATCGCGTTAGAGGTAAAACTGCCCGACATACCGGTTCCCATGGGTCAGGAGTGCTTCTCGTGTCGATGAAAATAGCGCGCTTCGCTGTCGCGGGCCTTTCATGGCTGGCCTCGGCCGTCTCCGCGGCGGCGTTGGACGGCGTTTTTGTGGGGCTGGAGGGCGCCGGCGGCGCCACGCTACGCCTTTTGCCGCCAAACGGGGACTCCCAGAAGGGCGAGTACACCGACGCCAGCGGGCGGAGCGGCGGCTTTATCGGCGCGGTTTTCCCGGACGGCGTCGAGGCGAGCGTCCGGGTCGGCGGCGACGAGCTATATTTGCGCGCCATCGAACATCCGTCGGGCGCGATCGTCGTGATCATCCCCATCGCTCCGGACGGAACGCGGATGGTGCAGCAGACCGGATCCTATGGGTTCGTGCGCAAGGGCGAGAAAATGCCCAAGCAACGCCCCTACGTGATTTCCGCGCCCGAGCGAACCGGCGCGCCCGTCGACGCGGCGGCCTTCGTGCAGAGCTATGAATTCTGGGCGCCGGAAGGCGTCGGGCGGGGCTATATCGGCGTGCTGCCGCGCTATCGCAGCGTGATCGCGCTGTTCCCGACGCTGCAGACCGACATCATCTGGAAGCTGTGCTCGCAATCAACCGGGACGGCGCCGGGCCTGGCCGAGGCGCTGCGCGGGCAGGGCGTCGCCTGCTCCGACGTGCTGGGCGCGGTCGCAAAAGCGAAGTCGCGCGGCCGCTACGCGGACTACAAGCGGGCGGTCGCCCAGGAGCGGCAGGTCGCGTTCGAGCAGATCAGCTGCGCGCGCCGCATCGGCACGAGGGAGCGCTGCGAACAAGTCGCGAAAATCGTCAGCGAACACGCGATCTCGATGGAGAACGCCGCGACGGTGGTGGCGAAATATCGCTAAGCGCCATCGGCGCGCGGCTCAGAAATGCGCGCCGCCCAAGATGATCAGCCAGACGGATATGGTGCCGACCGAGGCGGCGGTTCCCAGCAGGATCGCACTGGCCGAGGTGCCCACGGCGCGCCCGTAGCTGGAGGCGAAGATGTACCCGTTCATCCCCGTCGGCATCGCCGCGGTCAGCACGGCGGCGCGCACCAGTTCCTCCGGCAGGTCGAAGACATAGCGCGCCAGCCCAAACGCGATGGCGGGATGCGCGACGGTCGACAGGACGCCGATCATGCTGGCCTCGCCCAGCTCCGCCTTCAGCGAATAGCGGGTCAGCGCTCCGCCGAGGCCGAACAGCGCGGCGGGCAGGGCGGCGCGCGCCATCATGTCCACCGAGTCCATAAAGAAGTCCGGCAGAGTGACATTCAGGAAGTTCAGCGTTAGTCCGCCGGCGAGGCCGAGCGCCAGCGCGTTCGAACTGATGGATTTGACCACTTTCGTGACGGTCGCGGCGACGCTGGCGCCGTCGCGGCGCGAGAACTCCATCGCCGTGATCCCGACCGTGTAGCAGAACGGCGCATGGATCGCGATGATGGCGAACATCGGGTCCAGCGCTTCTTCGCCATAGGCGCGGGTCATGATCGGGATGCCGATCAGCACCGAGTTCGAGAACAGCGCGTTGAACCCCACGGCCACGGATTCGCCCGGCCTGCGCTTCCAGAGCTTGCGCGACAGGAAGATGCCGATCACGAAGCAGGTGACGGCGGCCGCGTAGAACGAGACCAGAAGCTCGGGATCAAAGGCGCCGCTCAGGTCCAGCCCGTACATCGCGCTGAACAGCAGGCAGGGCACGGCGAACTTGGCCGTGAAGGTCATCAGCCCGTCGACGCCCGAGTCCGGAAAAAGCTTGGTCCGGTTGGCCGCATAACCCGCCGCGACGATGATGAAGACTGGCAGGACGATCAGCAGGACGTCGATCATGCTGAGATCCTCCTAGATCGTGAAATCGAGGGCCAGCCCGTCAAAGGCCGGGACGACGTGGTCCGGCGTCTCCGCCGTCACGGCATCATAGTCCAGATCGACATGCATGTTGGTGATGACCGCGCGTCGCGGGGCCAGCCGCTCGATCCAGCCCAGCGTGCGCTCCAGATGCGCATGGGTCGGATGCGGCTTGTAGCGCAGCGCGTCGACGATCCAGGTGTCGACGCCCTCAAGCTCGGCCCAGGCCTCTTCGGTCATCTCAGAGATATCGGGCGTGTAGCCGACCGGGCCGAAGCGGAAGCCGAGCGCATGAATGCCGCCATGGATCACCTGATAGGGCGCGGCGGTGATCGATCCACCCGCGCCATCGACGGCGACCGGCCCGTCAAGGCGGCGCATCTCCAGGATTGGCGGATAGGGGCTGCCCTGGGGCTGGACGAAGGCGTAGCGGAACCGGTCCATCAGCAGCTCGGCGGTGTCGGCGTCCGCCCAGACCGGAAGCTTCTGGCGGCGGATGTAGACGACGACGCGCAGATCGTCGAGCCCGTGGCAGTGATCGGCATGGCCATGGGTGAACAGCACCCCGTCGAGTTCGCCCACGCCGGCGCCCAGCAATTGCTCGCGCAGATCAGGGCTGGCGTCGACCAGCACGCGGGTCGCTTGGGTCTCGTCGCCTCCCTTGAACCGCTCAACCAGCGCCGAGCAGCGGCGGCGGCGGTTCTTCGGGTTCGCCGGGTCGCAGGCGCCCCAGCTGCCGCCGATGCGCGGCACGCCGCCGGAGGAGCCGCAGCCGAGAATGGTGATGCGCAGCACGTCCTTGGTCATCACGCCGCCTCCTCGGCCGCGCGCGGGGCCTT